>JAPJRE010000458.1 GCA_030824725.1 Sphingomonas sp. | reverse complement strand
GTCGCAATGGGGGAGATCCCGTGGGGCGCAGCTGGGGCAAAGGATGTTCCCTCTCCACCGTCATCCCGGCGAAAGCCGGGATCCATTGGGGTCGCCCGTCCGGCTCTTGCTGCGACCGGGTGGCGTCTGGATCCCGGCTTTCGCCGGGATGACGGCGCGAGAAAAGGCAGTATTGCTACTCAATATCACTTGTTGAGGGTGAGGAACGCCGTCGCCCCCGCCGCCACCGCCAGCCCCGCACACACCAAAGCCGCGACATGGAACCCGCCGACCAGCGCCGCGCCGGTCTGCGACAGCACCGCGCCGGCCAGCGCGGTCGCGACCAGCCCGCCGGTGCGCGCGATCGCGCTGTTGAAGCCCGAGGCGGTGCCGGTGAAGCGATCGTCGACCGAGGCGAGCACCGCCGTGGTCAGCGGCGCCACCGCACCCGCCATGCCGATCGACAGCACCAGCATCCCCGGCAGGATGCTCGTCCAGTAGCTCGCCTGCGGGTCGGCGCCCGAGAGCAGCCAGAAGCCGATGCCGGTCACGATCGGCCCGATCGAGAGCGGCCAGCGCCCGCCGATCCGCGCCGCCAGCCGCCCGGCGAAGCGCGAGGAGACGCCGATCACGATCGAGAAGGGGAGCAGCGCCAGCCCTGCCTGGGCGGGCGGATAGCCGCCGCCGACGATCAGCAGATAGGGCAGCAGCAGGATCAGCCCGCCCAGCGCGCCGTAGAGCAGCAGCGTCAGCACGGTCAGGCCGACAAAGGGCAGCGATCCGAACAGCGCCAGCGGCATCATCGCCCGCTCGCCCAGCCGGCGCTGGTGGAGCACGAAGCCGCCGAGCAGCGCGACCCCGCCGACGAGGCCGATGGTCGATTGGGTGGAGACCGAATGGCTGCTCGACCAGAGCGTCAGCGCCCAGGTGAGGCTGCCCAGCCCGGCGGTGGCGAGCGCCGCGCCCAGCCAGTCGAGCCCGCCCTTGCCGCGTGGGCTCTCGGGCACGAAGCGCCAGGCGATGGCGATCGCGGCGGCCGCGACGGGCAGGTTGAGGTAGAAGATCGCGCGCCAGCCGACCGCGTCGACCAGCCAGCCACCGAGCGGCGGCCCCACCGCCGAGGCGATCGCCCCCGCTGAGGCCCAGGTCCCGATCGCCCGCCCGCGCGCCTCGCCATGGAAGCTGCTGCCGAGCAGCCCGAGGCTGTTGGGCATCAGGATCGCCGCGCCGATCCCCTGCAGCGCGCGGGATGCCAGCAGCAGGTCGATGCCATCGGAAAGCGCGCAGCCGAGCGAGGCCAGCGCGAAGATCGCCACGCCCAGGATCAGCATCCGGCGGCGACCGAAATAGTCGCCGGTCGCGCCGCCGAACAGCAGCAGTGCGGAGAGGGGGAGGAGATAGGCGTTGATGATCCAGGGCAATGTCGCCGGATCTGCGGCGAGCGTCCTGCCGATCGTCGGCAAGGCGACGTTGGTCACCGATCCGTCGAGAAAGGCGAGGCTGGAGGCGCACATGCACGCCGCGATGATCCAGCTGCCGTTGCGCGGGGCGGGGGCGGTCATCGGCGGAGGAGGCTCTGCATCGCGGCGGCTGTAGCGGGCAAGGGGAGGAAGGACCAGCCGGTCAAAGGGCTAGGGATCAGGCCGTTTCCTCCCCTTGGCGGGGGAGGATACGCCTTGACGCTTTCCGCCAACGCCCTTCAGAACCGCGTGCGGACCGTGAGCCCATAGGTGCGCGGCTCGGCGAGGAACGAGCCGAACATCGCGTTGCCCACGCCGAAGCTCGGCGCCCCGAACGCCTGGACCTGCGAGCGGCTGCCCGCGCCCTGGAAGGGCAGGTTGAACGCGACCTGCTGATAATCGGTGTCGAGCAGGTTCTGGGCCCACAGCTCCACCGCCCATTTCTCGTCGGGGCCGCGCACGCCGATCCGGGCGTTCATCGTGACGAAGCCGTCCTGCAGCTTCTCGACGAACAGGTCCGAGCCGGTGTTGTAGTCGCTGGTCAGGCGGCCATCGACATAGAGCAGGCCGGTCAGCCCGTTGCTGCCGATCGCCGGCGTCCAGGTCACCGCGCTGGTCACCGTATTGCGCGGGGCGTTGGACATCTGGCTGCCCGGCAGCAGGAACAGTGCCGCATTGAGCGGCTCGCCCGCCTTGGAGCCGACCAGGTCGCGCTGGTATTTGGCATCGGCCAGCGTGTAGCCGAGGTTCACCGTGACGTTCGAGGTCGGGTAGAAGCCGAGTTCGAGCTCGACGCCCTGGGTCACCACGCCCTTGCCGACGCTGCCGCTGCAGGCGCCGGTGGCCGAGCTGTTGTCGCGATCGGCGCCGTTCAGCGCGGTGCTGCACCCGCCGATATTCTGGACGATGTAGCTGGTGCCGTTGAAGGTGTTGAGCTGGAAGTTGGTGAACTCGGAGCGATACAGCGCCATGTTCGCGGTGATGTGGCGTGCGCTGTACTTGGCGCCGATCTCGAAGGCGTTTACCGTTTCGGGATCGAAGCGCAGGTTGCTCACCGCCGACTGGCGCGGGGTGGCGAACACCGTCGTCGACAGGTCCGAGCGATCGAGATTATAGCCGCCCGCCTTGTAGCCGCGCGCATAGGAGGCATAGAAGAGCGTGCTTTCCGCCGGCTTCCACGAAAGCACCGCGGTGCCGGTGAGCTGGCCTTCCTTGAACTTGTCGGCGAAGGGCACGCCGGTCAGCGCCGAGGTCGAGTTGCCGGTGCAGGTCAGCGTGACGATGCCGCCCGCCAGCGACTGCAATGTCGCATTGGTGCTGGCGAGCAGCGGGGCCAGTGCGGCCTGCTGCGCCGGGCAGACATTGTTGTTGTTCGCGAACGATGCCTGGAGCGACTTGCTCTCGTGCGTGTAGCGCGCGCCGAGGGTGAAGCTCAGCGTCTTGGTCAGCTTGTAGATGTTGTGGGTGAAGAAGGCCCAGTTCTCGCTGGTCTGGTCGTACAGGTCGAGCGTCGAGCCGAGATCGTTGAGCGTGCTCAGTCGGTCGAT
>JAPJRE010000457.1 GCA_030824725.1 Sphingomonas sp. | reverse complement strand
CGTCTCCGCCAGTTCCATCGGATCGACAACGTTGCCGACCGACTTGGACATCTTCTCGCCGCGGTTGAGCAGGAAGCCGTGGCCGAATACCTGTTTGGGCAGCGCGATGTCGGCGGACATCAGAAAGGCCGGCCAGTACACGGTGTGGAAGCGGACGATGTCCTTGCCGATCAGGTGCAGGTCCGCCGGCCAGTAGCGCGCCAGCCGCTCGGCATCGTCGGGGAAGCCGGCGCCGGTCAGATAGTTGGTCAGCGCGTCGACCCAGACATACATCACATGGCCCGGCGAGCCCGGCACCGGCACGCCCCAGTCGAAGCTGGTGCGGCTGACCGAGAGGTCGACCAGCCCGCCCTCGACGAAGCGCAGCACCTCGTTGCGGCGCGATTCCGGGCGGATGAAGTCCGGGTTGGCGGCGTAGAAGTCGAGCAGCGGCTGCTGGTACTTCGACAGGCGGAAGAACCAGGTCTCCTCCTTGGTCCATTCCACCGGCGTGCCCTGGGGCGAGAGCTTCTGGCCTCCTTCCCCTTCCTGCAGCTCCTTCTCCTCGTAAAAGGCCTCGTCGCGGACCGAATACCAGCCCTCATAGCGATCGAGATACAGGTCGCCCTTGGCCGCCATCTTCTCCCAGATCGCCTGGCTGGCGCGGTAGTGATCGGCCTCGGAAGTGCGGATGAAACGATCGCACGAGATATCGAGTTTCTCCGCCATCACGCGGAAATAGCTCGACATTTCATCGGCGAGTTCGCGCGCGGTCATGTCGCGGGCGCGGGCGGTCTGCACCATCTTGAGGCCATGCTCGTCGGTGCCGGTCTGGAAGAACACGTCGCGACCCTGCTGGCGCTGGAAGCGCGCGATCGCGTCGGCGGCGATCATCTCATAGGCATGGCCGATATGCGGCTTGCCGTTGGGATAGTGGATCGCGGTGGTGATGTAGAAGGGGTCAGCCATGCCCGCCGCTTTAGGATGCGGCGCAGCAACGGGCAACCTGTACCCTCAGCGACGCGCGAGCCGGGCGAGAATGCCGCTCATCTCGAACACGGTGGCGGTGGCGTCGAGCGACAACCCGAGCGCCGCGCCGGCAAGCTCGCGCGCGGCACCATAGGCGTCGAGCGCGGTCCGCAGCGCCTCGCCCTCAAGCCGCTTGGCGCGCGCGGCGATGAAGCTCGGGGTACGCTCCAGGAAGGCCTCGTAGCGCGGCTGCGCGGCCTTGGCGCCGAGCTGGCGGCCAAGCCGGGTGCGCAGCGCATTGTCCGGGTCGCCATAGTCGGCCAGCTCCGCCATGTCCGCTTCCAGCGCCGACAGGTCGAGCCCGGCGAAGCGCAGCGCGCGGCCCGGCGAGCCATCTGCGGCCTCGACCAGTGCGGCGATCTCGATCTCGCTCGCCTCGGGGATCTGGCGGCGGAGTACCGTCGTCGTCTCGGCATCGCTCAGCGGCTCGAAGCGGAGCAGCCGGCAGCGCGAGCGGATGGTCGGCAGCAGCCGGCCGGGCGCATGGCTCACCAGCAGGAAGATCGTCCCCGCCGGGGGCTCCTCGAGGTTCTTGAGCAGCGCATTGGCGCCGCCACGCTCGAGGTCGTCGATCGCGTCGATGATCACCACCCGGCGCGGGCTGAGCGAGGGCTTGGTCGCGAACAGCGGCTGGAGGCTGCGCACCTGCGCGATGGTGATCGAGCGGGCGAGCGCCTCGTCGGGCTTGTCGGCATCCTTGGGCAGCCGCGCGAGGATCTTGAGGTCCGGATGGCTGCCCGCGGCGATCAGGCTGGCGGTGCGAGTGCTCTCCGGCACGTCCCAGCCCGGCAGCAGCCGATCGGGCTCGGCGGCTTCGGCCAGCATCCGCGCAGCGGCGATGCGGGCGAAGCCCCCCTTCCCCACGCCCTCCGGGCCCGCAATCAGCCAGGCATGGTGCAACGCTCCGCTCGCCATGGCGGCGGCGAGCGCGTCGCGGGCGTGGCGGTTGCCGATCAGGGCGTCGGCCAAGGTGATCAGGCCAGGTGGAGCAGCGACATCAGGCCGGCCCAGGCGCGGCCGAAAAAGCCCGCCTGGCCGACATCCTCGGCGGCGACCAGCGGCAGCATCTGCTGCGGCATGCCTTCGCCCTCGATGATCAGGTCGGCGATATGGTCGCCCTTCTTGAAGCCTGCTTTCACCGGCCCCTGATATACGATCTTGCCGGCCAGCTTGGGGCTCAGGCCCGAGGGCAGCGTGATGTTGAGGTCGCGCGGCGCGACGACGGCGACATGGTTGGCGGTGCCGCCCTGCACGTCGACGGTGCCGACGGTGCGGTCTTTCTTGACCACCGGCTTGGTGCTCCAGGCGGCGAAGCCCCAGCGCATGAAGCGGACGGATTCGTCGGCGCGGCCGCTATAGCTGTCGAGCCCCGCCAGCACCATCACCAGGCGCCGGCCATTCTGCTCGGCCGAGCCGGTGAAGCCATAGCCGGCTTCTTCGGTGTGCCCGGTCTTGAGGCCGTCGGCGCCCGGCACCTTACCGAGCAGCGGATCGCGATTGCCCTGCTCGATCGCGGCGCCAGCGCCCAGCGTCTTGCCCCAGGTGAAGCTCGGCAGCGAGTAGAAGGACTTGTAGAGATCGGGGAAGTCGCGGATCGTCGCCGCCGCGAGATGCGCCAGGTCGCGCGCCGTCACATAGGTGCGGCCTTCGTCGGGCCAACCGTTCGACGTGCCGAAATGGCTGTTGGTGAGGCCGATCTTCTTGGCCCGATCGTTCATCAGGTTGACGAAGCCCTCTTCGGTGCCCGCGATGCCTTCCGCCAGCACGACGCAGGCGTCGTTGCCGGAGAGCGTCACGATACCCTTGAGCAGGTCCGCCACGGTCGGCTGCTCGCCGACGCCGAGGAACATGGTCGAGCCCTGCGAGTGCCACTTCTTCCAGGTCTCGGCGCGCACCTCGATCCTCTGGTCCAGCTTGAGCTCGCCCTTCTTGATCAGGTCGAACGCGACATAGACCGTCATCATCTTCGCCATCGAGGCCGGCGGCATGCGGCGATCGGCATCCTTGGCGAACAGCAC
>JAPJRE010000456.1 GCA_030824725.1 Sphingomonas sp. | reverse complement strand
GCATGGGGGTTCATCACTGCGCTGGTCGACCCGCTCGTCGCGGCGGTGAAGGGCATCTTCACGCTCACCAATCTGCAGGCGCAGGCGAGCGCCTTCGCCTTTTTCTTCGCCTATTTCGTGGTCTCGCTGCCCGCCGCAGCGCTGGTCTCGCGCCTCAAGGCGGTGCCGTCGATCCTGCTGGCACTCTGCACCATGGCAGTCGCCTGCCTGATCATGCTGACCGCGGCGAACCTCGCCAATTACTGGCTGGTGCTGCTCGGCCTGTTCGTGCTGGCGAGCGGCATCACCGTGCTGCAGGTCGCCGCCAACCCGCTGGCGGCGGCGCTGGGTGACCCGAAGGGCAGCCATTTCCGGCTGGTGCTGAGCCAGACCTTCAATTCCTTCGGCACCTTCCTCGCCCCGCTGCTCGGCGCGCATCTGTTCCTCAAGGGCGTCGAGGTGAAGTCAGGCGCGGTGGTCGATCCGGCGGTCCGCGCCGAGGCGCTGGCCGGCATCGACACTGCCTATCTGTGGATCTGCGGGCTGATCCTCGCGCTCGCGCTGTTCTTCTTCCTCAGCCGCCGCGTCGTCGGCGATGCCGCGCCCAAGCCGGCTACCACCTCGGGTCTGCTCGATGCCTTCTCCTCGCGCTGGGCACTGTTCGGCGCGCTCGGCATCTTCCTCTATGTCGGCGCCGAAGTGTCGATCGGCACCCAGATGGCGCTGTTCCTCAACGACAACAGCATCTGGGGCCAGTCCGACGCAGCGTTCGGGGTGCCGATCCTCGGTACGCTGATGGGCAGCGACGGCGTGCACGGCGTGTCGCTCCAGGAGGCCGGCAAGGCCGTCGCCTTCTATTGGGGCGGGGCGATGGTCGGCCGCGCGCTCGGTTCGCTGCTGCTCACCCGCGTCCGCGCGGACAAGCTGCTCGCGCTGTTCACCGTGATCGCGGCGGCGATGTGCCTCTATGTCGTCGCGGTCGGCGGCGTCACCGCGGGCTTCGTCGCGCTGTCGATCGGCCTGTTCAACTCGATCATGTTCCCGGTGATCTTCACGCTCACGCTCGAGCGGTCGGGCGCCAGCGAGGAGGCGACCTCGGGCCTGCTCTGCACCGCGATCGTCGGCGGCGCGCTGCTGCCGCTGCTGGTCGGCAAGGTGGCGGATCTGCACGGCTATGCGTTCGCGCTGATCGTGCCCGCGCTCTGCTACGTGGTGCTGTGCGGCTTCGCGATCGCCGCGGGCCGCGCCAAGCCGGTGCGCGCCGGCGGCGGTGCCTCGCTGCATTGATTGGCAGGGGCCGGGCGAGGGTTTGACGCTTCCGAAGCGTTGCGCCACGCTCGGCCCTAACGACCAACGTCTTCTCCAGGAGAATCGGGATGTCCCTCCGCCGCCGTTCGCTGCTCGCCGGCGCGCTTGCGCTGCCCCTCGTCGCCCGCGCGCAGACGCAGGAGACCTATCAGCAGCGCAAGGAACGCCTGTTGCACGAGGATTTCCCCGAACTCAGCCGCTATGCCGCCGACAATGCCCGCATCCTGGCGGCAGGCGAGAAGGTGAACATCGTCTTTCTGGGCGATTCGATCACCGAGGGCTGGAAGAGCAAGCGGCCGGGCTTCTTCACCCCGGGCCGGGTCGGGCGCGGCATCAGCGGGCAGACCACGCCGCAGATGGTGCTGCGAATGATGGCGGACGTCGTCCACCTCAAGCCGCTCTTCGTCCACATCATGGCCGGCACCAACGACATCGCCGGCAATACCGGCCCGATGACCCGCGCGCAGAGCTATGACAATTTCCGCATGATGACCCAGATCGCCAAGGCGAACGGCATCGGCGTGATCCTCGCCTCGGTGCCGCCCGCCGATCATTTCCCCTGGCGCCAGGGGCTCGACGTGGTCGGCCCGATCCGCGAGATCAACGCCTGGCTGCAGGGCTATGCCAAGGCCGAGCGGCTGACCTGGGTGGACTATACCCCGGTACTCGGCGACGCGAAGGGCGCGATGAAGCCGGGCCTCGCCTATGACGGCGTCCATCCCACCGAAGCCGGCTATGACGCGATGGCGACGGTGATCGAGCCGATCCTGAAAGCCCGCCGCGCGTGAAGCGACTGCTCGGCACGGCGGCGCTGCTGATCGCGGCTCCGGCCGCCGGGCAGACGCTGGAACTGGTCTCCCCGGACGGCGCCAACCGCGTCGTGGTGGCGCTCGATCGGCAGGGCGTGCCCAACTATACGGTGCAGCGGCGCGGCGAGCTGGTCCTCGCACCCGCGCCGATCGCGCTTGACCTCGACCGCGACATGCTGGGCTGGGGCATGGCGGTTACCGGCAGCGAGGCGAGCAGCGCCGATACGCGTTACAAGATCGTCCTCGGCAAGGCCGCCGAGGGGCGTGATCGCTACAACCAGCGCATCGTCCACCTGCAGGAGCGCGGCGGCGCCAAGCGTCGGATGGACATCATCCTGCGTGCCTATGACGACGGCATCGCCTTCCGCATGCTGGTGCCGGTGCAGCCGGCGACCGCCGCGGCGGTGGTGCGCTACGAACGCACCGGCTTCTATTTCCCGCAGCCCTGGAAATGCTGGGGCTTCAATGTCGGGCGTTTCGGCTCCAGCCACGAAGGCGAGTTCGATCCCGTCGACACCACCCGGCTTCGCGACCACAATCTGTTCGACGTGCCCTTCGCCTGCGAGACGGGGAAGGGCGCCTTCGCGATCGCCGAGGCCGACCTGATCGACTTCGCCGCGATGTACCTCACCGGCCGCGGCGACGGTGGGCCGGGGCTGCAGGTGAAGCTCTCCCCCTCGCTCGACGACCCGCGCATCGCGGTGCACACCCGCATCGGCAGCCCGATCGTCACGCCGTGGCGCGTGGTGATGCTCGCCGACCGACTCGGCGTGCTGCAGGAATCGACGCTGCTCACCAGCCTCTCCAGCCCGAGCCGGATCGAGGACACCGGCTGGATCCAGCCCGGGCTGACCAGCTGGGACTGGTGGAGCGGGCCCGTCATCGCCAAGCTTCCCGGCCAGCGCACCACGACGGCGGTGGCCAAGGCGTTC
>JAPJRE010000455.1 GCA_030824725.1 Sphingomonas sp. | reverse complement strand
CTGTACGACAACCGCGTGCTCGATCCCCTGAAGGCGCAGGAGGACAAGCTCGCCAACTTCCACGCCAATACCCAGGTGCCCAAGCTGATCGGTCTGGCGCGTATCCACGAACTCACCGGCGATCCGGCCGACGCCACAGCCGCGCGCTTCTTCTGGGAACGGGTGACCGGGCACCACAGCTTCGTCATCGGCGGCAATGCCGATCGCGAATATTTCGCCGCGCCGGACAGCATCGCCGAGCATATCACCGACCAGACGTGCGAGCATTGCAACACCTACAACATGCTCAAGCTGACCAGCCACCTGTTCGCCTGGCAGCCCGATGGCGCGCTGTTCGACTATTATGAGCGCGCCCACCTCAACCATGTGATGGCGCAGCAGAATCCGAAGACCGGCGGGTTCACCTACATGACCCCGCTGATGAGCGGCGCCGAGCGCGGCTTCTCCAGCACCGAGGACGATGCCTTCTGGTGCTGCGTCGGCTCGGGGATGGAAAGCCATGCCAAGCATGGCGAGGCGGCCTTCTGGGAAGGGGACGGCGCGTTCCTCGTCAACCTCTACATTCCCGCCGAGATTGCGTGGAAGGCACGTGCGGCCAAGCTCGTGTTGGATACCGCCTATCCCCTCGAAGGCACGGCGACGCTGACGCTGGCGAGCCTCGGCAAACCCGGGCGCTTCCCGCTGGCGCTGCGGGTGCCCGGATGGGCGGCGGGCAAGGCGATCGTGACGGTGAACGGCAAGCCCGCGGGTGCGACCTTCGATCGCGGCTATGCCATCGTCACGCGCAGCTGGAAGGCTGGGGACGCGGTAGCGATCACCCTGCCGATGGCGCTGCGGCTGGAGCCTACCCCCGGCGACGACAGCGTCGTGGCGGTGCTGCGCGGGCCGCTGGTGCTGGCGGGCGACATGGGGCCCAACGCGCCGGAACCCTGGCAGGGCGCCGATCCGGCGATGGTCGGACAGGACTTGCTCGCCGGGTTCGTGCCGGCGGCCGAGCCCGCCGCCTATGAGGCGCGGGGGGTGATCCGCCCCGGCGACATGCGCTTCGTTCCCTTCTATCGGCAGTATGAGCGGCGCAGCGCCGTCTATTTCAAGCGCTTCAGCGAGGCCCAGTGGAAAACCGAGGAAGCAACCTTCCTCGCCGACCAGGCACGGCTGAAGGACGTGGCCGCGCGTTCGGTGGACGTGATGCACCTTGGCGAGATGCAACCCGAGCGGGACCATGATCTCCAGTCCGCCATCTCCTATCCGGTCGCCTATCGCGGGCGGCAGGGGCGCGATGCCCGTTCGGGCGGGTGGTTCGAGTTCACGCTCAAGACCCGGGAAGGGCCGCTGGTACTGCAGGCGACCTATTGGGGCAGCGAGCGCGACCGCGACTTCGACATCCTCGTCGATGGGGTGAAGGTCGCGACGCAGCATCTCAACGAGCAGGACCGGCCCGGCAAGTTCTTCGACGTCGAATATCCGCTGCCCGAGGTGCTGACCAAGGGCAAGAAGAGCGTGCGGGTCAAGTTCGTGCCGCACGACCGTAACACCGCCGGGCCGGTGTTCGGCGTGGTCCTGTTCACCGCAAGGCCGTGAGCATGGCGGCAGGGCAGCAGGGCGTGGTGCTGACGCTGGACGAGGTGCGGGCGCTCGCCCGGCGGGTGCTGCGCGCGGCGGGGCTCGCCGGCGATCATGCCGACGCCGTCGCCGAGACGATGGTGGCGGGCGAGCGCGACGATTGCGCCTCGCACGGCATCTATCGGCTGCTGGTCGCGGCCAACACGATCGCCAAGGGCAACGTGGTCCGCGATGCGGTGCCGGTGCTCACCGAGCCCGCGAGGGCGCTGGCCAAGGTGGATGGCGGCGGCGGCTTCGCCCAGCTTGCCTTCGAGAGGGGCAAGCCCGCGCTGATCGCCAAGGCGCGCGTGTTCGGCATCGCCGCGATGGCGCTGAACAATGTCGTCCACTTCGCCGCGCTCTGGCCGGAAGTGGAAGCGCTGGCGGGCGAGGGGCTGGTGGCGCTGGCCTTCACCCCCAGCCATGCCTGGGTGGCGCCTGCCGGCGGCACCCGGCCGGTCTTCGGTACCAATCCGATCGCCTTTGGCTGGCCGCGCCCCGCACCCGCGCCGCCCTTCGTCTTCGACTTCGCGACCAGCATGGTCGCCCGCGGCGAGATCGAGCTGCATCGCCGTGCCGGCAAGTCGGTGCCTGCGGACTGGGGCATCGATGTCGAGGGCCGCCCGACCACCGATCCGGCCGCGATCCTCGACGGCGCCATGCGCACCTTTGGCGGGCACAAGGGATCCGCGCTGGCGGCGATGGTCGAGCTGCTCGCCGGTCCGCTGATCGGCGACCTGACCAGCGCGGAATCGATCGCCGCCGACGGCGGGGCAGGGGCGTCGCCGCTCGGCGGCGAGTTGATCGTCGCGATCGATCCGGCGGGCTTTCTCGGCGATGCGGTGCTCGAGCATCTCGCCCGCGCCGACGCGATGTTCGACAGCATCGAGGCGCAGGGCGCGCGGCTGCCCTCGTCGCGCCGCTATGCCGCCCGCGCGCGCAGCCTTGCCGAGGGGGTGACGATCCCCGACAACCTCTATGCCGATATCCTGGCGCTGGAAGCGAGCCTCACTGCATGAAACCGATCCTCCTCCTCTCTGCCGCCCTGCTCGCGACCGCCGCGGCCCCAGCGCCCAAGCCGGCCCGCCCGGTCAGCGCCGATGCGCGGCTGAAGGCGATCATCGATGCCGAATACAAGTGGCGCACTGCTCAGCAGGGGCCGGGCGAGGACAGCCCGACGGCGCAGGGCGGCCTGCCCGATGTGGGGCCGGCGGCGCAGGCCGCGCGGCTCGCACGCTGGACCGCGGTGTCGCGCCAGCTCGCCGCGATCGATCCGGCGAAGCTCGGCTCCAAGGCGCGGATCGATTATCTGGTCTACAAGGGGCAGATCGACGCGCTGCTCGCCGAACAGCGCTTCCGCGACTATGAGAAGCCGCTCAATTCGGACAGCAGCTTCTGGAGCGACATCGCCGGCTCCGCGCGCGACGCTTTTGTC
>JAPJRE010000454.1 GCA_030824725.1 Sphingomonas sp. | reverse complement strand
GCCGGGGGGCAGGGGGGGCAATGCCGCCCGACACCATCATGCTATCCGTCGCTGCGGTGCGAAACCAGTATACGGAGGTATCCGGCACGTTACGCAAAAGGATGGCGCAAGCGCCCCATCCCGCTGCACGGGCGGATCGGAAGCGGCGGGCCCGCCAGCCCATCGTGCGGCGCGGCGGACTGTTTTTGGCCACCTCTTTCACGGCATCCGTGGGGCCGCAGCCCCCAACATCGCCCGATTGCCAATTCGCCAGTTGACGCCGCGCCGCTGCGCCGCCTAGCCAGTATGTTACCGATAACAACGGCGTGCGTTTCGATTCGCCGGGGGAGAGGGAGACATCGATGATGGGCAAGCTGCCTTCAACAGCATTGGCATGCGCGATCCTGCTGGCGTCGCTGGCGCCGGCGTCACTGCATGCGCAGACCGCCGGCATGGTGGAAGAGAAACTGCCGCCGCCGACCGGGCTGGCGCCGTATTTCACCCCCGCTTCCGCCGAGCCGACGGCGCCGGACGCCGACGGTTTCCTCCGCCGCTGGCTGTTGCTGGAGCCGGTGGTGAAGCCCAACCGCACCAACACCGGGTTCACGCCCAGCTATGTCCGCGACGCGCTTGCCCCCGCCACCTATCCGGGCCGGTTCGACGTGGTGCCGCGCGCGGGAGACAGCGCCCCCGGGGGGCTGCGCTGGCATGCCCTCGATTCCAGCCTGTACGACGTGAAGCTCTTCTATCTCGCCCAGGGGCTGGGCAAGCCGACCTATGGCGTGATCTTCTGGGCGGTGACGGTGGTCAACGCGCCGCGGGAGATGCGCGGCGTGCGGCTGGCGATGGGGTCCAACTCCGCGTCGCGCTGGTGGCTCAACGGCAGCGAGGTCGCCGGGCTCTATGGTGATCGCCGCATGGTGATGGACGATGTGCTGTCTCGCCCGATCACGCTACGAAAGGGGCGCAACGTCCTGCGCGGCGCCGTGATCAACGGACCCGGGCTCAGCGATTTCTGCGCCCGCTTCGTCGATGCGGACGGCAAGCCGATCCGCGACATCCTGGTCGACGTGAAGTGAGGACCGCCATGAAGTTCGCTGCCCTGCCGCTCGCCGCGCTGTTCCTGCTCGCGCAACCCCATGCCGCCTCCGCCCAGCTGGCGGGCGAGCCCTTCATCCATGATCCTTCCACCATCACCTATTCCGATGGCCGCTGGTGGACCTTCGGTACGCGCGGCGGCGGGCTGGTCTCCGAGGACGGCTGGACCTGGCAGAGCGGCGGCGAGCGGCCGGGCGGCGGCGTCGCGCCCGACGTGATCAAGATCGGCGACCGCTTCTACGTCGCCTATGCCGTGGGCGGCGGGGGGATGAACGGCGGCCATGCCAGCGACGTGAAGGTGATGTGGACCCGGTCGCTCGATCCCAAGTCGCCCGACTTCGGCTATCACGAGGTCGGCACGATCGTCTCCACCAACGGGCTCGAGCCCGCCGACGCGATCGATCCTGCCTTCCTCTTCGCCGACGGGCGGCTGTGGCTGAGCTACGGCACCTATTTCGGCTATATCCGGATGATCGAGCTGGATCCCAAGACCGGCGCCAGGATGCCGGGAAGCCAGCCGGTCGACGTCGCGATCGGCATGGAAGCCACCGCGCTGATGCACCGCGACGGCTGGTACTATCTGCTCGGCACCCACGGCACCTGCTGCGACGGGCCGAACTCTTCGTACAACATCCGCGTTGGCCGCTCGCGCAATCCCACCGGGCCGTTCCTCGACAAGATGGGGGTGCCGCTGCTCAAGGGCGGCGGCACGCTGGTCGTCGCCGGGCGCGGAAGGCAATATGGCCCCGGGCATTTCGGGCTGCTCGACCTGGGCGACGGCGTCGAGAAATTCTCGATGCACTATGAGTCCGATCTCGATCGCGGCGGGCGCAGCGTGCTCGGCATCCTGCCGCTGCTGTGGCGCGACGGCTGGCCGGTGACGGGCGAGAATGTCGCGCCGGGCACCTATGAGATCCAGTCGGAGCGGGGCGGCGGGGCGCTGGAGCTGGCGGTCGATTTCGTCCGCATGCCGTTCGACGTGCGGCGCAGCTTCTTCGCCTCCCCCGGCGATCCCAAGGGGCCGATCCCGAACCAGACGCTGGCGGAGAACCGAGTGAGCTGGCCTGCGGGCGCGGTCGAGGTGGACCTCGGCGACTATATGATCCGGGCGCACCAGCAATGGACGGTCGCGCCGGCGGAAGGGGCGGGCGGGGCCTTCGGTGCGCCCTATTACAAGATCCTGATCGCGGGAACGGAGCGTGCGCTCGCCACCGGGCCGGAGGGCAGCCTGCAGGCGGTGCCTGCGTTCACCGGCGCGCCCGAGCAATTGTGGCGGATCGACCAGCTGACCGACGGCACCTACCGGATCATGCCCAAGGCGCAGGAGGATCCCAAGCATCCCAAGGCGCTGGTTGCCATCGGCCGGAGCACGCCGGCGCTGACCGGCTTCGATCCCGCGAGCGACGCGGGCAAATGGCGCTTCCTGCGGCCGTGATCTTTTCGGGACCGGCCGGGCGTCCGGCCGGTCCCTGCATCTAGCTGCGTTGCCGGCTCACTTCGCCGGCTTCATCCACCCATGCATGGTCAGCCAGCTTGCGAAGGCGTCGAACCAGCCGGTGCTGGTGGTCTTCTTCGGATACATGCCGAAGCCGTGGCCGCCCTGCTCGTAGAGGTGGAATTCCACCGGCTTCTTCGCCGTCTTCCAGGAATCGATCAGCCCGAACCCGCCATTGGCGAAGAAGGGATCGTCCGCCGCAAGCGCCACGAAGAGCGGCGGCGCGTCGGCGGGAACGGTGACGCTGGCGAGCGGGCCATAAATGTCGGCGATGAAGGCGGGCTTCGCATCCTCGCCGGCAAGCGCCGTCGCCATGGTGAGCATCGCGCCGGCCGAGAAGCCGACCATGCCCACCTTGTTCGGATCGACATGCCATTCGGCCGCACGCTTGCGGATCAGCGCGAACGCCGCCCGCGAATCCACGATCTGCGGCGCCAGCCCGGCCATCATCTGGGCGGGATCGGGGC
>JAPJRE010000453.1 GCA_030824725.1 Sphingomonas sp. | reverse complement strand
GCACCGACACCAGCCTGCGTCCGTCATCGAGACGGCAGATCGCCTGTATGCGTGCCTCGGCGTTGCCGCGGGTCAGCACCTGGGGCACCGGATCGATTGCCGTCTCCGGCACGCGCTCGATACCGCGCACCGCATCCACGAGCAGGCCCACGCGACTCCCGCCGATCCGCGCCACCACGATGCGGGAACGTGTTGCCGGGTCGACCGCCGGCATCGCGAGAAGGGCTCCGAGCGACAACACGGGCAGCAGTTCCCCGCGAACGGTCGTGCTGCCGACCACTACCGTGTCTGCATGGGGCATGCGGGCGACCGCAGCAGGCACGCGGAGCACTTCGTCGATCGCGCCGAGCGGCAAGGCAAATTCCTGCTCGGCCAGCTTGAAAACGACCAGCGCCACCGTGTCGACAGCCGTGGCGCCTGTTTCCCGCTGGCCCGCCACTTCCATCCGCGGCGCCTGCCGGGCCGCTCGCGGCATAATGCTGGCGGCGATCAGTGCAGCGGCGTCCAGAGGGATCACATCGGCGGCGTCTTCCGCGCGCGTCAACTGGTCCGCCCGATCGACTGCAAGGGCAAACAGATCGCCGTCTTCTACGACAATCAAACGCTGCTCGCTCCCGCGCGGCCGCTCGATCATCTCGGCCAGCGAGAGCACCGGCACGACCTTGCCCCGGATGTTGGCCAGCCCCAGCAACGCTGACGGACCATGGGGCACGCGCGTCAGCCTCGGCAAACGCGTGACTTCACGTATGATTGCCGCCGGAAGCGATAGGCGTTGTCCGGCGACTCGCAGCAGCAGGACGTTCTCGGGCGCTTCGGCGGTCCCCGCCATGATCGTCAGTCGGCCTTCTGGCTGAGCGCGGCGGCGATCTGGGCGATTTCTTCGATGGCTGCGGCGAGTGTCTCGGCTCCCTGCGCCTGCTGCCGTGCCGCGGCGCCCGCCTCGCCTGCGGCAGCATTGGCCAGTTCCGCCGCGTCGGCGATCTGACGCGTGCCACTGCGAATCTCGCGCACGGATCGAAGCACTTCATCGGCCGCAGCAAGCACCGCGTCGTTGACGCCGCCGACAAGCTGCAATTCATCCGCGACCGATCGGAATCGATCCACCACGCCCCGGTTGCGGACGATTTCGACCTCCGCAGCACCCACGACCTGCTCCAAGTCCCGGCGGGCCGTGGCGACCTGATCCTGGATGGTGCGGACGATATCCGTGGCGCGCTCGGAACTGGCGGCGGAATCGCGCGCAAGTTTGCGAATGTCACCGGCCACCGTTGCGAAGCCGCGCCCCGCTTCGCCGGCGCGTGTCGCTTCCACCGCACCGCTGACAGCCAGCATGTTGGTCTGGACCGAAATCAGGCCAAGCTGCCCGATGCTCTTCTCGATGTCGCGCGCGCTGCCGCGCAGCGCGGCAAGGGCGTCCATCACGCCGCGAACTTCCGAAAGCCCGTCTTCGACTCCTGCCACCAGGCGGCGGATCGTATCGCCATTTTCCTGGACACCTGCCACGATGCCTGCGATCCGTTCGGCCGCCGCCGAGGCGCCGGCGCGCAGCACCTCCGCCGATTTCTCGATCTGGCCCATGGCGGTATCGGCCTCCATGGTCGATGCAGCCTGGATCTGTGTGCCACGCGCGATCTGTTCGAGGGCGACCTGTATCTCGCCGGACGCGCCCGACAGTTCCTGCACGGTCGCGCTCAGTTCTTCGGCAGCCGCCGCCACCTGATCGACGGCGGCTGCGTCACTTCCATTGGTCTGCAGCGCCTGCACCAGGCCGCCAAGGGCGTTTGCCGTCTGCTGGCTTTGCTCGAGGGAGGCGCTCTGCTGCTCGAGCGCCTGCTGCGCCTGCGCGGTTGCCGCAGACTGTTCCTCGGCCGCGCTCGCGATCTGCTCGACGCCGCGTTCCGCCTCGCGGGCTGCGCTCTCTGCCTGCGTGGACACCTGAACGATTTCCTGCGTTGTCGCACGCACGCCTGCCAATGCATCGCGTGCCTCGCGCAGGCGCGATACGACGTTACGTCCCGCCGCGGCCTCGCCGGTCGCAAGGCGGGAAGCGGCACGCATCCGCTCGGCAATATCCTTCACCGTGACGGCAACGCCTTCGGCCAATCGCTGGACATCCCCCGCACCCGTCTCCGAGGTCTCCGCGAGCGCACGCACTTCATCGGCGACGACAGCGAACCCGCTGCCCGCTTCGCCTGCGCGCGCGGCCTCGATGGTCGCATTCAGCGCGAGAAGGCTTGTCTGATCGGAAAGATCGGCAACGCCAACGCCGATGTCAGCAATCTCTCCCGCGACCTTTTCCAACGCGATGACTGCATCGACGGTGGCCAATTGACGCTGCGCATTCAATTCGATCGCCGCGACCGAAGCTTCGATCTGGCCGCCAACATCCGAGAAGGCGACCTGTACCGCTTCGATCTTGTGCCGCGCCGCATCGGCCCGCCCGCTGGCATCCCGGAAACTGGTGGTGAGGGAAGTGATCAGCCCGAGCGACTCATGCGCTGCACCCGCAGCCTCCTCCGCACTGCTCGCGATGTGATCCGCGGAGCGCTGTAGTTCACTGGCAGCGGCGGCGGCCTCGGCGATCCCGCTCGCAAGCTCCTGGACCGCTTGGTCCATGCCGTCGACCGCGTTGGCTGGGCGTCGCGATTTGCGTGCCGCACGCGCGCCAGGAGGCGTCGGCGGTGAAGAGGGTTGGGGTGCCGAGGCGGGCTGTTTGGTACGGTTCTGCGCGCGGGCACCTAACGTCGATTTCTTCACCAGCGCCATGGGACCTCCGAGCCGAATACTTCCTGTGGCTATGCCTTTCCAAAAGGGGTTAAGCAACTTCTGGGGATTGTCGTTGAGCCCGGTTCCAGAGCAGCCTCTTACAATGGTTCTGAGCGCGGAAAGTCGCTCGTCAGCTGTCAGGCCAGCCTATGGCGGGTTACGGCTGCAGCCGACGTTGCGCCGATCTCGGCCGAAGGTCGCAATCTGGTCGAAAGCTGCCGAGTCCGCGACCGACGTGTCCTGGGCGATTGTGTTGAAAAACCCGCCCTTGAAGTCGCGTTGACGGTCTGATTCAC
>JAPJRE010000452.1 GCA_030824725.1 Sphingomonas sp. | reverse complement strand
CCGAACAGCACCGCCGAGAGGATCGTGGTGCGCACCACGATCTTCGTCGGATTGAAGCCGTGCGGCGCGCTCGGTGCCTGGCCGGGGACGAGCGGCACGCCCGCCTCCTCGCTGGTCCGCACCCCGAAGGGCAGCACGAAGAACACCGACAGCGCCCAGAAGAGCGTATAGATCGCGAGCGCCGACTGCCACTTCATGGGGCGAAGGTTACGCCTCGATCAGCAGCACGTCCACTACCGGCTTCTTGCCGGTGAAGCGCACCGCGACGCGACGTACCGCTAGCCGCAGCGACTCGCGAAGCTTCTCGCGGTCGCGCCAGTCCTTCTTCACCGCCTCGGCGGCAGCATCGGCGGCGGCCTCGATCAGGTCCTCGCGGTCCTCTTCCACCGGCACGCCCTGCACGCGGATCTGCGGCGCGCCGAGCAGCTTGCCCTTGCGATCGATCGCCACCGCGACCGACATCTGGCCGTAGAGCGCGATCCGCCGCCGCTCGCCCATCGTCGCGCCGTCGGCGGGCAGGATCACGTCGCCATCGAGCACGAGGCGGCCGACCGGCGCATGGCCGATCTTCTGCGGGCCGTTGGGCGCGAGGCGGATGATCTCGCCATTCTGCTGCTTCACCGCCTTGGGCACGCCCTGCTCCAGCGCGAAGCGCGCCTGCTCGTGCATGTGGCGGATCTCGCCGTGGACCGGCACGATGATCTCCGGCCGGATCCACTTGTACATCTCGGCCAGCTCCGGGCGACCCGGATGCCCCGAGACGTGGACGAAGGCCTGGCGGTCGGTGATGATGTCGACGCCCTTGTCGGCGAGCGTGTTCATGATCTTGCCGATCGCGATCTCGTTGCCCGGGATCTGCCGCGAGGAGAACACCACCAAATCGCCCTGGTGAAGCTTGAGCACATGGCTGCCCTCGGCGATGCGGTTGAGCGCGGCGCGGGGCTCGCCCTGGCCGCCGGTGGCGACGATCAGCACGCGCGAGGCGGGCAGCGTCATCGCCTTGTCGAAGTCGATCAGCTCGGGGAAGTCGCGCAGATAACCGGTTGCCTTGGCAACGCGGATGATCCGGTCCAGCGAGCGTCCGGCGACGCACAGTTCGCGGCCGGTGTCCCGGGCGACCTCGCCCAAAGTCTGCAGCCGCGCCGCGTTCGAGGCGAAGGTGGTGACGAGCA
The DNA here is from genome assembly GCA_030824725.1 of Sphingomonas sp. GTDB lineage: Bacteria > Pseudomonadota > Alphaproteobacteria > Sphingomonadales > Sphingomonadaceae > Sphingomonas. The sequence goes on along the minus strand of JAPJRE010000452.1, from coordinate 1,899 downwards.
CGCGGCCCTTGGCGCCGGCGACCACCTCGTCCAGGCCCTTGCGTACGTCCGCTTCCGAGCCCGAGGCTTCGGGATTGAACACGTTGGTCGAGTCGCAGACCAGCGCGAGCACGCCCTTGTCGCCGATCGCAGTCAGTTCCTCGGCGGTGGCCGAACCGCCCAGCGAGGGCGCCTCGTCCAGCTTCCAGTCGCCGGTGTGGAACACCTTGCCATAGGGCGTCTCGATCAGCACCGCATTGCCCTCGGGGATCGAGTGGGCGAGCGGCGTATAGGTGACCGTGAACGGACCGATGTCGAACGGCCCCTCTTCCTTGACGACGTTGAGCTCGACGCGGTCCTCGATGCCTTCCTCGGCGAGCTTGCCGTGGATCAGGCCGGCGGTGAACGGCGTCGCGTAGAGCGGCACGCCGAGATCGGCGGCGAGATAGGGCAACGCGCCGATATGGTCCTCATGCCCGTGCGTCAGCACGATGCCGAGCAGATCGTCCACCCGGTCCTCGATGAACTGGAGGTCGGGCAGGATCACGTCGATGCCCGGATAGCTGGCATCGCCAAAGGTGATGCCGCAATCGACCATCAGCCATTTGCCGTCGCAGCCATAGAGATTGACGTTCATGCCAATCTCGCCCGAGCCACCAAGGGCGAGGAAGAGCAGTTCGTTTCTTGGAGTCACTTAATTTCCTTGCTGGCTGCGTTCCCACAGCATCGCCAAGCCCTGGATGGTGAGATCGGGCTCGATCGTATCGAACACCGATGTATGCCTTTCGAAGAGAATCGCCAGCCCACCCGTCGCAATAACCTTGAGCGGCCTGCCCACTTCGGCCTTCAGCCGTGCGACCAGCCCCTCGATCATCGCGACATAGCCCCAATAGATGCCGATATGCATCTGATCGACGGTGTTGCGACCAACCACGCTCGCAGTCTCGGGGGCCGAAATCGCGATGCGCGGCAACTTGGCGGCGGCGGTCACCAGCGCATCGAGCGACAGGTTGATGCCCGGCGCGATGATCCCGCCCTTATAGGCGCCGCGATAATCGACCACGTCGAAGGTGGTCGCGGTGCCGAAATCGATGATGATCAGGTCGCCTTCGTGCCGCGCATGCCCGGCGAGCACGTTGAGCGCGCGATCGGCGCCCAGGTTCTGCGGCTCGTCGACGTCGAGCGCGAAGCCCCATTCGGCATTGCCCTTGCCGGCGATCACCGCCTCGGTCTTGAAATACTTGCTCGCGAGCACCTGGAGGTTGTGGAGCGCGCGCGGCACCACCGTGCCGACGATCACGCCGGTCACCGCGCCGCGATCAAAGCCCTCCAGCGCCAGCAACTGGCTGAGCCACACGGCATATTCGTCGGCGGTGCGGCGCGGATCGGTGGCGATGCGCCAGCGGGCGCGGATCTCGCCGCCGTCCACCAGCGCGAACACGACATTGGTATTGCCGGCGTCGATCGCGAGCAGCATCGCCCTTCCCTCTTCCTCGTTACAGCAGGAACACGTCGCCCGCGTGAATGGCACGGGTCGTTCCATCGGCCAAGCGCAGGATCAGCGCCCCGCTCGAATCCAGCCCGCCGAACAGCCCGTCGAAGCTCGACCCGTCGGCGAGCCGTGCGGTGAGCGCGGTGCCCTCGGGATGCGCCCTTGCGAGCCAGCGCTCGCGCACCGGCCACATCCCCTCGCCCCGCCAGCGTTCCAGCCAGCGGCCGAAGCTTTCGGCGAGCACCTCTGCGAAGATGTCGGGAGCGACGGTCACGCCCTGCGCGGCGAGGCTCGTCGCGGCGCGGTCCAGTCCCTCGGGCGCCGCCGCCAGGTTGACGCCGATGCCGACCGCGATCGCATCCCCTGCCCGTTCGAGCAGTATGCCGGAAAGCTTGGCGCCGCCGACCAGCAAGTCGTTGGGCCATTTG
>JAPJRE010000451.1 GCA_030824725.1 Sphingomonas sp. | reverse complement strand
GCAGGCCTACCGACAAAGCGTAAAAATTCGAGCAATTATAGTCGAGGATAACCCGGTAATTGCCGGTGAGCAGATAGGCGGTGGCGCCCTGCCCATCGGGCTCGAGCAGCGTCGCCAGCACGTCGTCGCCCGGCCAGGCACGCGCTTGTGGCACCACGCCCAGCGCCCGCCATTCGGCCATCGTCTTCCACTGGCTCTGTCGGCCATGCACCCGCGGGCAGCGCGGGCTGGTGGTGCGGTTGGCGATCAGGCGGCGGTCGAGCGTCGACGGCACCGTGACCGCAAAGCCCCAGGGGACGCCCGCACGCCACCCCGCATTGACGAAGTAATTGCCGATCGAGGCCAGCGTATCGGCGTCGCTGTTCCAGATGTCGGCCACTCCGTCGCCATCGCCGTCGCGCGCGAGGCGCAGATAGACGGTGGGCAGGAACTGCGGCCCGCCGAACGCGCCCGCCCAGCTGCCGAGCAGCTTTCCGCGGGGCACGCCCCGGTCGATCATCTTCAGCGTGGCGATGAACTCGTCGGTGAACAGGCTGCGGCGCCGGCCTTCATAGGCGAGGGTCGCCAGCGCCCGCGGTAGGTCGAAGCCGCCCATCACTCGGCCATAGCTAGTCTCGTGCCCCCAGATCGCCACCATGATCGATTCGGGCACCCCCGTCTCGCGCTCGATCGCGGAGAGCCGCCCGCGCGCCCGCAGATAGGCGGCGCGACCGCGGGTGATACGATCCGAATCGACATGCCGCGCCCGATAGGGCGCGAAGGCCGGGATCGGCGCGTTGGCGCTGCTCTCCGGCTGCTGGCGATCCAGTGCCACCACGCGAGCATTGTAAGTGAGCGTCGGTATCACCGCATCGATCGTGCGACGCGACACGCCCGCCGCTGCGGCCTGTTCGGCCAGCGTCGGGAGATAGCGCTGAAACCCGGCCTCGTCCTGCGCCATGGCAGGGGGCGTGGCGGCGAAAAGGGCATAGGCAAGGCCGGCGATCCCGGCGCGAAACGATCGAAAACGCGACATCGGGCGGCTGTTGCACAGCCATGCGGCCACAGAAAGCCCGGGCAGCCCTGCAACGCGACGAAAACCGCGTGGGGCGGCGACCAAAAGAAAAACACCGGCCGCGGATGGCGGCCGGTGTCCTTCGATCCAGGGCACCCGAAGGTGCGGCAGGCGTGGCTCAGGCGAGCGCGACGCGCGCCGTGTTGCGACGACGCAGCGCGCCACCGACAAAGGCGAAGCCGCCGATCATCATCGCCCAGCTGGCGGGTTCGGGAACCGGGGCGAAGGTCGCCTGGGCACCGTACGAACCGTTGCCGCGCGAACGGCCGGTGATCACGATGGTGTTTTCCTTGCCGGCCGCGATCGGCACGTTGTTCGCGAACACCGCCTCGTTCAGGCCGCCATAGGTGCCGGTCAGCGCGATGCCGTTGAACGTCACCGAGAACAGGTCAAGATCATTGGCTGCCTTGAGCGTCACCGCGCTGGTGTTGATCGAGGCGCTGCCCGTCAGCGAAGCCGGCAGCGTGAACGTGTAGATGTGCTCGAACAGGCCCTTGACGATGCCAGACTTGCCGAAGTCGGCCGAATAGGTGCCGTCGGCGGCCGGGGCGATGTTCATGTTCGCACCGGTATAGTGCGTGGTGACCACGGTCGCGGCCTGTGCCGGAGCCGAGAACGAGACAACGGCGGCGATGGCGCCGAGTGCCGGAAGAAGCTTGTTGATCATGAACCCTCTGTTTCCGCTGGTGTCGAATGGATGCTGTAAGCCTGTTCCGAACTACTGATGTGGTTGGCCGTCGCAACAAGTCGCTGGTCCCGAACGGGGACCTCGTCCCGCGGCGGAACAGCAGGTCTGGAATGTTTACGATCTTTGTCGCTTCGCGCGGCGCGACTCGCCGCTCCGTGGCGCAGGATACGGCGGAATGCAGCGATGGATTGATCCCGAGGCAGAGTCGGACTAGGCGCTGACCCCGCGCGGAGAGGTGGCCGAGTGGTTTAAGGCAGCGGTCTTGAAAACCGCCGTGGGTGCAAGCTCACCGTGGGTTCGAATCCCACCCTCTCCGCCAACGGGCGTTTGCGCGCTGGCGCAGCGCCCCGCAAAGGGCCCCTTCCCCAAGCGTATCGCTGCGATCGCCCTTCCAACCGATCACCATTCGCATCGGCGTTTCGAACATCGTCTGGTGGAATTTGGAGGTACAAGGCGCTGCAGTTGAGGACGCGTCACGTGCTTGTCCGGCACCTTCTGGCCCGACCGATTGAACGGATCGGGTGGATGCCCCTTCGGCCGGCATCGTATGATGCCGAACCGGCGTTGTGCCGGTGACGGAGGAAGACAGGACCGACGTTCACATTTTCGCGATCGACCTTGCCAAACGCAGGTTTCAGGTCTGCGCAACCGCCGCGGGAGGGGCGTGTGTGGATGCCCCCAGGTTTGCAAGGTCATTTTCAAACGGTTTGGACGGCGAAGCGCTTCTATCGGTCGTGTGTCAGACTCCGTTTGAGAATGTTCAGGGGTGGACGATCCGGCGCTTGGCTGCCATGCCCCGGACGCTCCTGCGGCGGTCCCTTCTCGGCCGCTGCCGACTACTTGCTATCGACCGCTTGCGAGGCGCCGCAGGCCGATCCGACCAGCATCAGGATGAGCAACGGAGCGAACTGGGTGGCTTTCCACTTCATGGCGCGCTCTTCTCGTCCTTTCCCGTGGGGTTTTCGGGGTTCTCGATCGTGTCGCCGTCGGGCTCCCGTCAGGTCGTCAAAAATAGTGCCAGGGAGGACGGATCCGCCGCACAGTGCCCGCCATACATGGGATGCCATTCGGTCCTCACGCCCCGCCTCCGCGCCACAAGCGTGAATCGTTCGCTGCCCTCGAAATTGCCATAGGCGTCAAACAGGCCGTTGGAGAGATACAGAGGCGGGTAGTTCGGGCCTGCCCGTTCGATGAGAGCGAGCGGTGAGATGCGCTGCCACTCCGCGTCGTTCGCCGTATATTTTCGCGCGAGCATCCACACGGCGAAAATGATCTTGGTCGAGATCCACTCGGTGCCGGGCGAAGGCACGACCTTCACGATGATCCTGCCGC
>JAPJRE010000031.1 GCA_030824725.1 Sphingomonas sp. | reverse complement strand
CCGCCGGCGACGAGGAGACCGTTCGGGGTCAAAGCGAAACCGCTTGACCCTGGACCATGGTCCAACCGGCATGATCGAGCGGATGACATGGGCAATTTCAAGATCGGCGAACTGGCCGCGGCCGCAGGCGTGGGGCGGGATACGATCCGCTATTATGAGCGGATGGGCCTGCTGCGCGAGCCCGCGCGCACGGCAGCGGGCTACAGGCTCTACGACGCGACCGACCTCGAGCGCGTCAATTTCATCCGCTCGGCGCAGGAGCTTGGTTTCACACTCGAACAGGCCCGGCAGCTGCTGGCACTCAGGGCGTCGGACACCGCGCATGCCCAGGCCGTGCTCGATATCACGCTTGCCAAGATCGCGGACGCCGAAGCCCGGCTCGAGCGCCTGTCGGATATCCGCGACATGCTGCGGATGCTCGCCGACGAATGCCCGGGCGAAGTGCCGGTCTCCGATTGCCCGATCCTCGCCTTCCTGACGGCGCGGCGGAAAGACCAGCAGCATAACAAGAAACATCAGGCAGCGCAGGACGAACGATCACCACGAGCGAACGGGGTTTTGTCATGAAGAAAATGCGTTTGATCGCCGTCCTCACGCCGGCGCTGCTTCTAGGCGCCTGTGTGACCACGCGGCCGACCTCGGCGCAGGTCGAGAGTTGCCGGGCGATGGAGGGCAATATGGGTCTCCAGACGCCGCATGATCATGGCGAGATGAAGGGGCAGGGGCGCAACCCGATGAACCTCTCGCACGACCGGTGTCTCCGGATTCTGCGCAGCGCGCAATGAGCCGGTCCGGACGCCAGGGATGGCGCCCGGACACAGTTTTCAAGCCAAGGAGCAAAGCCATGATCGACCATGCGAAGAAAGCCCTTCCACTTGTCGGCGGAAGCCTGTTGCTGGCGCTCGCGCTTTCGGGCTGCGACCGCCAGGCCGACCAGACGGTGCCGCCCGCGGCGAACAGCGTCGCCGCCACCCCGGTCCTGACCGACAGCGGCAACGCTGCAGACGCGGCGCCGATGGACGCGATGAGCAACCAGGCCGAGATGGAGCGGCATCACCGTCAGGCGATGGACCATGACGCGATGCGCGCCGGGGCCGGCAACCAGACCGCGCCGGCACCCGATCCCGCGCCGGGCAATGCGGCGATGCCGATGAAGGATATGTAGGCTCGCACACTAAGGGGATGAGGATGTCCAGGCGGATCAGCCTTCGACGCTTGAGCCTCGGCTGCGCAATCGCTCTCAGCCTGTCCGCGAGCGCGGGCGCGCAGGAGGGCGAGGATCATGCCGCGCATCATGGCGCAGGCATGCCGGCCGGCGGGGGCATGTCCGCACCGGCAGAGCCGGGGTCGTCGGACATGGCGAAGATGATGAACCCCATGATGGATCGCATGATCAATGGGGAAGGGGAGAATGAGCACGGCCACGAATCGCGCCGGACCGGCTTCATCTCGCAGCTGCTCGCCTTTCCCGCGCTTGACGAAGCGGCAAGGCAGCGGGTCGCTGCGCAGGCCGGCGAACGGGTAAGCACGGGTCTGGCGATGATCAACGCCGCCTCGGCCGACGGCGCGCGTGCGACCACGGTCTCGGCCCGGCTCGATGCGGCGCGGCGCCTGCGCGAGGGAACCGACCTGTTCCGCTCCGGCACCGCCGCGCAGGGCGCGATCGGGGGCTTGCAGCCGCCCCGGGAGGTCGGGCTTGCCTGGCTGCGCGATCAGCTCGACATCGACCAGGCCGCGCCCGGCCATGCCGATCACTGGTTCGGCATCTCGCCCTCGCACCTCCTTCTCATGCTGTTCCTGGGGCTGGTGAGCGCCACGCTTATCGCGCTGCAGATCTTCCGCCTGCGGCGGATCGGGGCGATCGCCGGCGGTGTCGCCACCGCCAAGGTTCCAGCAAAGCCGGAGCCGAAGGCTGCCCCTCCCGCTACCAGGGTTGCGCCCGCGCCTGCACCCGTTGCCGACAGCGCCGGGCTCGCGCCGAGCAATGCGGCCGCACCCGCTGGGGCGTCGCTGCGCAAGCCCAAAAGCTGGGCGGGGCAGCTGCGCGTGGTCCAGATCGTGCGAGAGACGCCGAGCGTGCTGACCTTCCGGCTCGCGGACCCGACCGCCGACCGGCTGCCGTTCGACTTCCTGCCGGGCCAGTTCCTGCAGGTCGAGGTAGAGCCCGAAGCGGGCAAGACCGCGCGCCGTTCCTACACGATCGCCTCTTCGCCGACCCAGCGGGCCTATGTCGAACTGACGGTCAAGCGCGAGGAGCAGGGCGTGGTCTCGCGATACCTGCACGACAAGGTCGTCGCCGACGATCTGCTGAAGGTCAGCGGACCGTTCGGCGCCTTCACCTTCACGGGAACGGATGCCCAGAGCATCGTGCTGATCGCGGGCGGGGTCGGCATCACCCCGATGATGTCGGTGCTGCGCTATCTCACCGACACCGCGTGGAAGGGTGATATCTTCTTCTTCTACGGCGCACGGTCGACCGAGGAATTCGTGTTCCGCGACGAGCTCGAGCGGCTCGAACGCCGTTTTCCCAACCTCCATGTCGTCGCCGCGATGCAGCGCGCGCCCGGCACCGTCTGGATGGGCCCCGAAGGGCCGATCACGCGCGAGATGATCCTGGCCGCGGTGCCGGAGATCGCGAGCCGGCGCATCCATATGTGCGGCCCGCCGGCGATGATGGGCGCGATGCGCGGCGTGCTGGCGGAACTCGGCGTCCCCGACGCGCAGCTGCACACCGAGGCGTTCGGTCCGGCCTCGCTGCCGGCCGACCACGAGGATCTCGAGGTCAAGCCCGCGCCCCCGCCAGCGGATAAGCCGGCCCCGAGCGCCGAGGTGGCGCCGAGCACGGTGACCTTCTCCGTGTCGGGGGTGTCGGCGGCCTTGCCCGCGGACGAGACCGTGCTGGAGGCGGCCGAGGGCGCGGGCGTCGAGATCCCCTATGCATGCCGTGCGGGCACATGCGGCGCCTGCGTGGTCAAGCTGCTGCAGGGCGAAGTGACGATGGAGGTCGAATCCGGCCTTGCGCCCGCCGACAAGGCGCAAGGCTATGTGCTCGCGTGCCAGGCGAAGGGGACGGGCACGCCGCTCGTGGTCGAAGCCTGATGCGCGAACGCAGCGACATTGCCGTGGGCCTGCTGGTCGCGTTCCTGCTGCTGTTCCCGTTCGGCTATCTCGTGCATGTGTCGCCCCGCTTTCCGGGTAGCCTGGCCGGCGGGATCATCGGGATCGCAGCGCTCGTGCTGATGCTGCTGACGCTTCCTTATGTCGCGGCCAAGCACATCGCCTGGGTCGACAAGGCGCTCTCCCGGGTCGTCAGCAAGCCAACCCTGCTCGCCATCCACATCTATGCCGGCGTGCTGGCGCCGATCCTGGGTCTGGTCCACGCCGCGCACAAGCTCGAAAGCCCGGTCGGCCTGCTTCTGACCGTCCTCCTGCTGATGACGGTCATCACCGGCTTCATCGGCCGCTACCTGCTTGCCCAGCTTGGTCGGGCGCTGCGCGGACGCAGGTCAGAACTGGCCTCGCTTCGCGCCGCCTTCCTCGAGGAGCCGGCGGCGCCGACGCAGGCCGATACCGCAGCCCCGCCGCTGTCGGGCTGGAAGCGCTATCTGTTCGTCGCCGGGGATGCGTCCGCGGGCCAGCGCCCCCAGGACAAGGCGGGGATCGCCGCAGCGCTGGCCGATACCGAATTCGCGATCCGTGCCGAAGAGGCAACCAACACCCTGTTCGCGCGGTGGCGGTTCCTGCACATCCTGCTGGGCTGTCTCATCTTCGCGCTGCTCGCGCTCCACGTCGGCGCGGCGATCTATTACGGGCTGCGCTGGCTATGAGCTGGCAGCGTCTTTCCTACGCCGTCTTCATCGCAGCCCTGCTGGTGATGGTCGCCGCGGTCGCGATCCGGATGCGATCGGACGCGCCGAGGGATGCCGGCCTGGTGGCGCAGCTCGTCTCGCCCGGCCCGCTCTCGAGCGCGCACCAGTCCTTTGCCGGCCAATGCACGGCCTGCCACACGCCGGGCAAGGGCGTCGAAACCCGGACCTGTCTCACCTGCCATGCGGGCACCGATTTCGGGACGAAGCAGTCGACGCAGTTCCACGCGAAAGCGACGCAGTGCACCTCCTGCCACGTCGAACATGAGGGAGAGCGCGGCATCATCCGCATGGATCACGCCGCGTTGCTCGACATGGCGAAGTGGCGGCAGCCTTTGGCGGGCATGTCGACAAACACTCGAAGCCTGACCCCCGAGACCGCGCTCAATTGCGCGAGCTGCCATGCGTTCCGCGATCCGCACCAGGGCCTGTTCGGCACCGACTGCGCGAGCTGCCACAAGACCGACAGCTGGAAGATCGCCAATTACCGCCATCCATCGGTCAATTCGACGCAGTGCGCCGAGTGCCATAAGGCGCCGCCCAGTCACTTCATGGAGCATTTCAGCATGGTCTCGCAGCGCGCAGCCGGATCGAAGGCGCGCGTCGACCAATGCTATGCCTGTCACGCCACCGACAGCTTCAACAATATCCGCAAGCGAGGCTGGTATGATCACCATTGAGGCCGACTGGCTGAGCGCCTTCTTCCGGCTCGCCGTGATCGGCCTGGAACTGGCGGGCACGCTGACCATCCTGGTCGGCGCGGGGCTCGCAACCTTTCTGTTTGCGCGGCGGGCGAGGGCGGGCGACCGAACCGAGGCCTATAGCACGTTCCGCTCGGCGCTCGGCCGCAGCATCCTGCTCGGCCTGGAATTTCTGGTCGCCGGCGACATCGTCAAGTCGCTGGTGATCAACCCGACGCTCGACGATCTCATCGTGCTGGCCGGGCTTGTGCTGGTGCGGACCTTCCTGAGCATCTCGCTCGGGGTCGAGATCAACGGTCACTGGCCCTGGGAGGAAACCCGGATGGCGCGGGAGAAGGCGCGTGCGGCGTCGGATGGGTCGCCGGCGACGGCTGAGGCCGCCGGATGCGGCACACCGCGCAAGGGATAGCCGATGGAGGGTGCATGATGATCGAGAGACGCGAATTGCTGATGGCGGGCGCCGGCCTTGCCGCCGCCGGAACGCTGGCTGCGCCGGCGGCGGGGCAGCAGCATCGAATGGAAGGGATGGCGATGTCGATGACGGACTGCATCGACGATTGCCTGGCTTCACACCGCATGTGCCTCGAAACCGCCGCCTGGCTGACGAAGCAAAGCAGCGCGCTGGCGAGCGCGTCGTTGATCGCCATGCTGAACGACTGTGCGGAACTGTGCCAGGCGACAGCCAACTCGATGCTGCGGGAATCGGCTCTGCACCGCATCCTGTGCCGCGCCTGCGCCGATGCTTGCGAGCGCTGCGCCGAGGAATGCGGGCGTCATAGCGAGGACCAGCGGATCGCGCGTTGCTCGGCCACCTGCAAGAAATGCGCGGCGAGCTGCCGAATGATGGCGGACATGACCGGCTGACCACCCGCTTCGCATATTACGTATACTGCCGGGTCAGGACCGATACCATCTCAAGGGCAAGCTCCCGGAGGAGCGAGAAACGACCGGATCTGAAGCCGGTCGAACGGAAACCAGACTTGAAGGAATCGATAGTGCGCAAGAAAACGGTAGTTATCACTTCGCTCGCAGCCCTCGGCCTCCTTGCCCTCGGTGCCGGGCCTGTTCTCGCCGATGGCATGCCGTCGGACATGCCGGATCTCGAGGAGACGCTCAAGGCCAAGCCTGCGCCGGCTCAGTCCGGCACGGCCCATATGGAGGGCATGCGGCACGGCAAGGACCAGATGCACGGTGAGATGATGCGAGGCCACCGGATGGCCATGCGGGAATCGGGGAGCCAGGAGGGGGCTTCTGACATGTCGCATCGGTCGGGCGGGGGGTGCTGAACCAAAAGCCCATCAGAGGTCGGTTGATCAAAGCCTCACCATACAAGGCGTTGGTATCGTTTGACCGGGCCGCAACGTTGGTCCGCCGTTTCCCCGGCGGGCCAATTGCGTTTCAGAATAAAGGTCTGCACGAGCTTTAATGCGATGCAGTCATGAATCCGCTGGACCCTTGGACCATGGTTTCGCCCGCAAGATCGCGGGCCTGCCAGTCCTGATCCAGTGCGGATTCGTAACTTACGTATTCAGACCAAAGGGCCAAGCCCGCATGAGGGGTCGGTATGGTCGCGGTCGCAAACGGCGATCGGGCAAGGACTCATCATGCGGAGAACCACAATGCGAAAGACGAAACTTCTAGTCGGCGCGATCGGCTGCCTGGCGACCCTGAACTTCGCTGGCGCGGGTCTGGCGCAATCGGCACCCGCCGCGCCCCAGCACGCCCCTGCGCAGCCGAAGCCATCCACCGCCCATGCCCATCAGCAGGGGATGGATCATGGAGGGCAGCAGATGCACGACCAAATGATGCAGGATCACCAAGCCGGCATGCAGAAGCCGCAAGGCCAGCAGGGCGCTGCGGGCATGGCCGGAATGTCTGGTGGCTCGTCGCAGGGGAGCGGTTCGAGCAAGGCTGGCAAGCCCAAGAGCGGTTGCTGCAAGATGCCGATGAAAAAGGCAAAGCCGGCCGCCAAGAAGAAACCGGCCACGCCTATGGCCGACAAGCCGATGAGCGACATGTGAGGTTTCCAGCCCCGAGAACAGACCCCTGGGGCTGAGGGCCCGCCGCTGCCCCCGCGGCGGGCCTGTTCTTCAAGAGGTGTTCCAAGTTTCTAGGATTTCATAACGAGAAGCAGGCGTCCACCGCGAGAGAGAGGAGCCCGCGATGCGTAAAGCTCCAGGAGTTGGCACCGAGCTGCGGGTCCGCGCTTACGATTAAGAGGTCCGACCAAGCATGGCCGGATCAACTTCAGTGACCTCTGCGCCGCGATTGAATGGCGAGAGCCATTGCCTGCTTAGGCGACGAGATAATCTATGAGCTGATGAGAAAATCATCGGCTTCTTTTGCGTGTCCAGCCTGGCGCTTCGTAAAAACTCTGCCTGATTTTTGTCTGCGGAACTTACTTATAGGCCGTCTCATCAGAAGGCCTACTTCATCAGGCATCGGTAAAGATGGAGACAGGCGATGTTCGAGAAGGCGATCGGGACCATCAATGCTGCGGCGTCCTTCCGACACCGCTATGATAATTTCATCGGTGGTCGATGGAGCGCTCCAGCGAGCGGCGAGTATTTCGCGGACACGAGCCCGATCAATGGCGCCCAGATCGCCGAGTTTGCGCTGTCGACGCCGGAAGATGTCGAGCGCGCGCTCGATGCGGCGCACGCCGCCAAGGATCAATGGGCAAGGATCTCGCCCGCCGACCGCGCCAGGATTCTCAATCGCGTCGCCGACCGGCTCGAGGATAATATGGAGTTGCTGGCGCTTGCCGAGACGATCGACAACGGCAAGCCGATCCGCGAGACGCGCGCTGCCGACGTTCCGCTCGCGATCGACCATTTCCGCTATTTCGCCGGCTGCATCCGGGCCGAGGAAGGCGGGATCTCGACGATCGATGCCGACACCATCGCCTATCATTTTCGCGAGCCGCTTGGCGTCGTCGGCCAGATCATCCCGTGGAACTTCCCGCTGCTGATGGCGGCGTGGAAGATCGCCCCGGCGCTGGCGGCGGGCAACTGCACCGTCATCAAGCCCGCATCCCAGACGCCGCTCACCTTGCTGATGTTCGCCGAGCTCACCGCCGACATCCTGCCGCCCGGCGTGCTCAATGTCGTCACCGGCCCGGGACGGACCGTCGGCCAGGCGATCGCCGCCAATCCGCGCATCGCCAAGGTCTCGTTCACCGGCGAGACCGTCACCGGCAAGCAGATCATGCATGCGGCCGCCGACCATCTGATCCCCCAGACGATGGAGCTTGGCGGCAAGTCGCCCAACATCTTCATGGCGGACGTGCTCGACGAGGACGATGCCTTCTTCGACAAGGCGCTCGAAGGCTTCACGCTGTTCGCGTTCAACAAGGGCGAGGTCTGCACCTGCCCGTCGCGCGCGCTGATCCATGAGTCGATCTTCGATCGCTTCATCGAGCGCGCCGTGGCGCGCGTCGCCGCGATCCGCCAGGGCGATCCGCTCGACCCCTCGGTCCAGGTCGGCGCGCAGGCGTCGGAGGACCAGCTCCACAAGATCCTGGGCTATATCGATATCGGCAAGGCCGAGGGCGCGCAGTGTCTGGTCGGTGGCGCCAAGGCGCTGCCGGGCGGTGCGCTCGACCAGGGCTATTTCGTACAGCCGACCGTGTTCGTGGGTCAGAACCACATGCGCATCTTCCAGGAGGAGATCTTCGGTCCCGTCCTGGCGGTCACCACCTTCAAGACGGTCGAGGAGGCGATCGCACTTGCCAACGACACCGCCTACGGTCTTGGCGCGGGCGTCTGGACCCGGAGCGGCAACACCGCCTACCGTCTGGGCCGCGCGATCGAGGCCGGGCGGGTCTGGACCAACTGCTATCACCAGTACCCCGCCCATGCCGCCTTCGGCGGATACAAGGCGTCGGGCTTCGGGCGTGAAAATCACCGGATGATGCTCGACCATTATCAGCAGACCAAGAACCTGCTCGTCTCCTATGACGAGCACGCGCTCGGCCTGTTCTGACCCCTCGCTCAAAAGGAGAAACGGACATGGCGAAAACCATGAAGGCGGCGGTCGTCCGCGAATTCGGCAAGCCCCTGGTCATCGAGGACGCGCCGATCCCGACGGTCGGCCCCGGGCAGATCCTGGTCAAGATTGCGGCAACCGGCGTGTGCCATACCGACCTGCACGCGGCAGAAGGGGACTGGCCGGTCAAACCCAACCCGCCCTTCATTCCTGGCCATGAAGGCGTCGGGCATGTCGCCGCCGTCGGTGCGGGCGTCACCCATGTGAAGGAAGGCGACCGGGTCGGCGTGCCCTGGCTCTACACCGCCTGCGGGCATTGCGTGCATTGCCTGGGTGGCTGGGAGACGCTTTGCCACGAACAGCAGAACACCGGCTATTCGGTCAATGGCAGCTTTGCCGAATATGTCCTCGCCGATCCCAACTATGTTGGTCACCTTCCCGACAATGTCGACTTCCTCGACATTGCGCCGATCCTCTGCGCGGGCGTCACCGTCTACAAGGGATTGAAGGCCACCGAGGCCCGACCCGGCGAGTGGGTGGTCGTCTCAGGGATCGGCGGGCTCGGCCACATGGCGGTGCAATATGCCCGTGCCATGGGTCTCAATGTGGCCGCGGTCGACATCGACGATAGCAAGCTCGACCTCGCTACACGCCTTGGCGCCACACTGACGGTCAACGCGCACAGCGAGGACCCTTCGGCAGCGCTCAAGAAGGCGATAGGCGGCGCGCACGGAGCGCTCGTCACCGCCGTTTCGCCCAAGGCGTTCCAGCAGGCGCTCGGCATGGTCCGGCGCGGCGGCACGGTCGCGCTCAATGGTCTGCCGCCGGGCGACTTCCCGCTGTCGATCTTCGACACCGTGCTGAACGGCATTACCGTGCGAGGCTCGATCGTCGGCACGCGGCTCGATCTGCTCGAGGCACTGGCGTTCGCCGGCGACGGCAAGGTCAAGGCCACGGTCCATGCAGACAAGCTGGAGAACATCAACGACGTCTTCTCCCGCATGCACCATGGCGACATCGAGGGCCGGATCGTCCTCGACCTCGCCTGAACCCGACTTCGCGAAAGTACAGTTCATGTCTCCCTTACATATCCGGCCGATCGCACGGCGCCGTTTCGTCCAGGGGCTGGCGATCGGCGGCGCGGTTGCCGGCTTCGCCCCGGCGCTTCTCGCGCGATCCGCCCCAGTCTCGCCCGCCGAGCTTAGCGGGACCGAGTTCGACCTCGAGATCGCCGAGCTGCCAGTCAACTTCACCGGCAAACGCCGTATCGCGACCGCCGTGAACGGCAGCGTGCCCGCGCCGGTCCTGCGCCTGCGCGAAGGCGACACGGTCACGCTCCGTGTGCGCAACGGCCTCAAGGAGATGTCGAGCATCCATTGGCACGGCATCATCGTGCCGGCGGAGATGGACGGCGTGCCCGGCATCAGCTTTGCCGGCATCGCGCCGGGCGAGACCTTCACCTATCGCTTCGAGGTCCGCCAGAGCGGAACCTACTGGTATCACGCTCACACGCTCGCCGAGCAGACGGGACTCTATGGAGCGATCATCGTGGAGCCGAAACAGGCGCCGGCGGCGCGGGCGCCCGATCGCGACTATTGCATCGTGCTCAGCGACTGGTCGGACGAGCCGCCGCTGCAGATCTTCCTCAATCTCAAGAAGCAGAGCAGCTACTATAATTTTGCGCAGCCGACAGCCGGCGACTTCCTCAAGGATGTCGGCGCCATGGGCCTTGGGAAGGCGCTCGAGCGGCGGCGGATGTGGAACAGCTCGCGGATGAACCCGACCGACTACAGCGATGTCTCTGCCGCGACCTACACCTATCTGATGAACGGCGCGCCGCCCGCCGGCAACTGGACCGGTATCGCCGCGCCCGGCGAACGCGTGCGCCTGCGCTTCGTCGGCGCGGGGACGGCGACGTTCTTCGACGTGCGGATCCCGGGGGTCGAGCTGACGGTCGTATCGGCCGACGGGCAGCCGGTCGAGCCGGTCACGGTCGAGGAATTCCGGATCGGCCCGGGCGAGACCTATGACGTCGAGTTCACCATGCCCGAGGGCGGCGCCCGCACCATCTTCGCGCAGGCGATCGATCGGAGCGGCTATGCCCGCGGCACGATCGCACCGGCTCCGGGCATGGCGGCAGCCGTGCCGCCGCTCGATGCCCGGACCTGGCTCGAGCCGGTCGACATGATGGGCGCGATGGCGACGATGGGCGCAATGGGAGGCGACGCGCATGCCGGGCACGGCATGACCGAGATGCCGGCCAGGGCACAGCACGCCCGCACCGAATATGGCGCCAATACCGACATGCGCGTCGACTATCCCCGCACCAATCTGGACGATCCCGGCGCCGGGCTGCGCGGGCGCGGCTGGCGCGTGCTGACGCTGGCCGATCTGCGCACGCCGGGCGGCGATCCCGACCCGCGCGAGCCCGAGCGCGACATCGAGCTGCATCTGACGGGCAATATGGAACGGTTCATCTGGTCGCTCGACGGCATCAAGCTCAACGATTCCCGGCCGCTGCATTTCAAGCCGAACGAGCGGCTGCGCGTCACCTTCGTCAACGACACGATGATGGCGCATCCGATGCATCTGCACGGCATGTGGAGCGATGTCGAAGGCCCGGACGGCGCCTTCCAGGTCCGCAAGCATACGGTCGTGGTCCAGCCCGCCCAGCGGGTGAGCTTCCGCGTCACCGCCGACGCCATGGGCCGATGGGCCTTCCACTGCCATCTGCTCTATCACATGGCGGCCGGCATGTTCCGGGAGGTGGTGGTCGCATGATCCGGATTATCCCCTCGCGCGGCATTGCTCTTGGCGTTGCCCTCTTCCTGGCGCCGGCGATCACGGCTCCCGCCCTCGCGCAGGATGCCTTGCCCCCGTCGCCCGCCGCCACCCCTGCCCAAACGGCCACTCCCGATCCAAACTCACCTTCCGCGCAAGGCTCTCAGGAGCATGCGGGCATGGACATGCCGGGCATGGATATGACCGACACGAAGGCGTCCGGTAACGGCGCCACGATGGACATGGGCTCGATGCAGGGTGGCAAGGCCCCGCCGGACGCGCGCAACTCGGACGATTATGCCGACGGCTATCGCAACTCGACGCTGCCGGGCTATGAGATGGCCGACAAGCTCTCGATCCCCAAGATACTTGTGGATGAGCTCGAGTTCACCAGCGGCAACGAGGGTCAGGGCGTGGGCTGGACCGTGCTCGTCACCAAGGGTCAGGACAATGACAAGCTCTGGCTGCGCAGCCAGGGGCTCAAGAACTCCCGCGACCAACGTCTCGATCCGGAGAGCAGCGTCGAGGCGCTGTGGTGGCACAGCAAGAACCCGTTCTGGGGCACGCTGCTCGGGGTCAGGCAGGATCTCGGCAAGGGTGCGACCACCTGGCTCGCCGCCGGCGTCGAGGGACTGGCGCCCTATTGGTTCGACGTCCAGCTCACCGGCTATGTAGGAACCGATGGGCGTCTCGCGGCGCGCGCCAAGGCCTCCTATGAGGTCCTGTTCACCAATCGGTTGATCCTTACGCCGCAGGTGGAAACCAATATCTATTCGAAGCGGTCGAGCGATCGGCAGCTCGGCAGCGGCTTCAGCAATGTCGAGCTGAGCGGACGGTTGCGCTACGAGGTGTCGCGCAAGTTCGCGCCCTATATCGGCTTCGTCTGGGAGCGCGCATTTGACGGCACGGCCGATTTCCGTCGCCTGCGCAGGGAAGGGCCTTCCGAACACAGGCTGGTGATCGGCTTGCGCGCCTGGTGGTGATCCGCGGATGGCCACTCGAGGGATCGACCGCGAACGCGCCGCGTGACAAGGCTGGATCGCAAGCCAACGGTCGCTGGCCGGCCTCCTTTTTCGTCTTGTTGCTCGCGGCGGCTGCGGCGTCGGCGGGACAGACGGCCATTCTCGCCTTCCTTCCGGCACTGGTCGACCCGGCTCGTGGCGCGCTATCGTCAAGCGCTCATGATTTTCACGTCGCGAGCCTGACTGCGGTCCATCCCCTGGCAGCCTTGCTGGCGGCGCCGCTCTGGGGCTGGATCGCGGACCGGGTCGACTATCGGGCGATGTTGCGCGCAGCGCTGGTCATCCTCGCGCTGGTGACCGCGCCGATCGGCCTCGTCGGGTTGCCTGAGCTTTATGCATTGCGTCTGGTGGCGGGGATGGCGTCGGCCGCCATCATACCGTTGGGCTTGCTCTGCGCGAGCTTTGCCGCAAGCGGGCGCGCGGACCAGGCGCGCCGCTTCACCTGGCTGACCGCCTTCGTGTTTCTGGGCGATCTCGCCGGTCCGCTGGTGGCGGAGGTCTCGGCCGCGATCCTGCCCCGCGCTCCCCTCATGATCCTCGCTCTCGGCATCGGTGCCGTCGGGGCGGCGCTTTGCGCCGTGCGTCTGCCGCGCTGGTGTGCACCTTGCATCGATGGCGGAGACCTGCCCGCGCCTACGCTCGGCGCGACGTTGATCCTGCTTTTTATCACGATCGTCGCGGGCGGCGGGCTGGCGGCGATGCATGTCAATCTCCTGGTGACGCGGAGCGCCATTTCGCTGAGCCGCGAAGAGATCGCCTGGATGCTCAGTCTCTGCGGATTGGGCATGCTGGCGGCACAGATCTTCCATGCAAAGCTGGATTGGCTGGTCACTGTGCCGAGGCGGCTTGCCGGATTGACGCTGGGCCTGCTGGCTGTGGCACTTTTCATGTTTCCTGTCGCCGCGAGTATGGCCGAGCTCAGTGGGATCATCGTTGCTGCCGGCTGGAGCTCGGCAACCCTTCGATTGGTCACCAGCTTCTGGATCAGCGGCGGCGGGGCCCCTTCAGGCGTGAAGCTCGGTTTCCAGCATTCCGCCGCCAGCATCGGGCAGGCGCTCGCGCCGCTGGCGATAGCCATCGTCGCTCCCGGGGCGCAGCCGCTCGTTCTGTGGGGGATTGGTGGTCTATCGCTAGCGCTGCTTGTGTCCCTGCCGCTAGCCTGGAGGCCGCCCGCCATCGTAAAATCATCTGCGTGATGAGGGGAGGGGCGCATTGATGCGTATAGAAAAGAAGGGGCCTCTGCCCCATGCTTATCGTTCTTCCGGGAGTCATTTCATGAAGACCCGCCTATTCGTCGCCTTGCTGTTCCTCGCCATGCCCGGCGTAGCGCTTGCGGCCAGTGATATCGTCGTCCACCGGGATCCGGGATGTGGATGTTGCGAGAAGTGGGCGCAGGCCGTGCGCGCGAAGCTGGGACGCAAGGTCGTCATGCGTGACGATGCGTCGCGCAGCGAGCTTCAGCGCAAGGCCGGCATGCCCCGGACGCTGGCATCTTGCCACAGCGCGATCGTCGATGGCTATATGATCGAGGGCCATGTCCCGATATCCGACGTCAAGCGCTTGCTGGCGACCCGTCCTGCGGGCGTCAAAGGCATTGCGGTTGCGGGGATGCCGATCGGTTCGGAGGGCATGGAAGTGGCAGGCGCTGCCCGCCAACCCTATACGGTGGTGGCCTTCGGCAGCGCCGGTCAGCGAATTTTCGCCCGCCATTGATATCGCGCGGTTTGCAGCATCCTGCAGAATTGCCCGGTGGTAGAGGACCCCGCTGTCGAGTGTAGAACCTTGTGTCAAGCGAGCTGATGGCGTCCCTACCCCTACCTACACTGAAAAAGCAACGATTTGTCTTGTAAGTTGTTCGCGGTCGTCTCCCTGATTTGCCTGAATTTGGCCCAAAATGTGGGAACGATTGTGGGACCGTTTGCCCACCGAAAGTGTGAGAACGGCCCCAACATTCCCGATCAGGGCCCCGAACCGATGGCACTCACAGCATTGAAGGTGAAAAACGCGAAGCCCGGTCGCCATGTCGATAGCCGGGGCTTTGCCTGATTGCACTTTGCGTTCGCTTGCATTACATCGTCATGCAGAAAGGAAATCGACATGGCCGCAAACGCTCTTGTGCAGACCCGGATCGACGGAGCGGTGAAGGAGGAAGCCGCGACCGTGCTGGCTGCTATGGGGCTGACCGTCTCCGATGCCGTGCGCCTGATGCTGACCCGCGTTGCCCGCGACAAGGCCTTGCCGTTTGAACCGCTGGTGCCCAATGCCGAGACGATCGAGGCCATGAAGGAAGCGCGCGAGGGAAAGGGCAAGCGGTTCGCCACGGTGGTCGACCTGATGGCCGACCTCAATGCGGACGATTGAACGCTTCGGGCGGTTCAAGCGCGACTACAAGCGGGAGAAGAAGGGGCAGCACGCCAAGACGCTGGACGCTGACCTGATCCCGATCATCGAGGCGCTGGCATCCGACGAGCCGCTTGAACCGCGCCACCGCGACCATGCGCTGACCGGCGACTGGCGCGACCATCGCGATTGCCACATAAAGCCCGACCTCGTGCTGATTTACCGCAAGCCCGATGACGACACCTTGCAGCTTGTGCGCTTGGGATCGCACGCGGAATTGGGTTGGTGACGCCCGCGCATGGCGAGCTTATACGTTTGTCGGGTATGTCAGCCAGAGGCACGATTACGGGTTAGGTGTGATCAGCGAGCATCCGATGCCAACAAGCTTTTGCAGAAGACATCAATCGCAGAGATGCATTCGGCAGGCGCTGCTTGAAACAAAAATGAGGGCCATAAATCACTTTCACCCTCAAATTCTGACAAATTTGCCGTTAGTTCACGACTGGTGAGCGAGAAATGAGCCGATCGCGTTGGGCTTGAAGAGCCGACCGCTCGCTCCACCGTCGTGACCCCTACGTTGATGACCGGCGGATGCTGGCCCGGTAGACGATGCTGCCGAGAGCGACGACGACGCCCATGATGGCAAAAGATTCCATGCTCGAATGGCTCAAAAGCCAGATCGTGAGAAGGAAACCCTATTTCCGTGATTTGCTCGATCACATGCTCAGGGTTGAGAGCGCCATCACCGGCATCCGCGACATCCTGATCTCGGTGTTCGAGGCGAGTCACCTGCTCGAACAGCAGCGCCAGGGTGCGATCACGCGTCAGCTTGCCGCCTGGGCCGCGATCCTCGCGGTGCCTACCGCGATTGCCGGAGTCTACGGCATGAATTTCGAGAATATGCCCGAACTGAAGACGCAATGGGGATATTTCGTCATCCTCGGCGTCATCGCTGCGGTCTGCATTGGGCTCTACATCCGGTTCAAACGTAGCCACTGGCTTTGACGGCGCAGATCGGCTTTCCACATCGCGCCGGGCTGAGGCTGCCGGGGGCCGGCCGCCATAACTCAATGCTTTCGCAGAACCTCGGCGCGGTGCCGGTCCAACGCATCGAGCAAAGCCCTGCCGATCAAAGGCTTTGCGAGAACGTGATCGAAGCCCGCCTCGGCGGCCCGCCAGGCCAGCAGCGTGTCGTGAAAGCCTGAGATCATGATGGCGCGTCCCGACCATCCGATCTCGCGAAGGTGACGCAGCATCGCGAATCCGTCGATGTCGGGCATGCGATAGTCGAGGATGACGCAGTCTGCCTCCTTCGCGCGGGGGTCGGCCAACAGCGCGTGGCCGGTCGTATATCCCCACACGGCATAGCCGCGCGATCTCAGCAGCAGCTGGAGGCCACGCCGCACGCCGGGATCGTCGTCGGAGACGAGGATGGTGTATCTGCCATCATGCTGAGTGGAACGGACCGATGGCATTGCGAGAAGCGGACACCCGTGTGACGATTGCACCATCGATCGCATATCGCGCCTCGTCCCGTCGCTACGTAGAGGTCGCAGTCACTTCGGCTTGCGGCCCATGCCCGCGGCAAAGGCGATCCGCAGGGCTTCGGACAAATTGCGGACCTCGAGCTTGGCCATCAGGCTCGCGCGATGGACCTCGACCGTTCGCGATGAACAGCCCAGGTCATAGGCGATCGTCTTATTGGGCAGGCCGTTCGCCAGCCCTTCCAGCACTTCACGCTCCCGGGGCGTCAGTGCAGCGACCCGCACGCCGGCTTCAGAGGTTTCCAGAGTGCGAAAGTCGACATCGTCGAGACGCGCGAACGCGCGGCTGACGGCGCCGAGCAGGGCCGCTTTCTCGAAGGGCTTCTCGAGAAAGTCGACCGCGCCGCCTTTCATGGCCTGCACCGCAACCGACACGTCGCCATGGCCGGTCAGGACGATGACCGGCATGTTGACCCCGCGTGCTGCCATGGCGGCCTGAACCTCGAGACCGTCCATCTCGGGCATGCGCACGTCAAGGATGACGCAGCCGACGGCCGCCGACTTCGCCTCCTTGAGAAACTCCACGCCCGAGGCATAGGTCACGACATCGTAGCCCGCGGTCTTGAGCGCAAAGCTCGCCGCCTTGCGGATGCTCTCCTCGTCGTCGACCAGATGGATGACGCGTCTATCCCCCATGTTCCTCCTCCGCCCGCGCATGGATCAAGGTAAAATGAAAGCGGGTGCCGCCGCGGTCGGGGCGCTCCATCCAGATACGGCCGCCATGCGCTTCGATGATGGTCCGGCAGATCGAGAGGCCGAGGCCCATGCCGTCGGCCTTTGTCGAGTTGAACGCCGTGAAGAGCTGCTCGCGGATTCCGTCCGCGATGCCGGGACCGGTATCCTCCACGGTCACCTCGATCAGCCCGTCAGGGCGCAACCTGGTCGCCACCTTGAGGTCGCGAACCGGACACTCCGCCATCGCCTCGATGGCATTGCGCATCAGGTTGACCAGCACCTGCTGGATCTGCACCCTGTCGACGAGGACCAGCGTCGCGGCGGGATCGACCGCAAAGAAGCTGCGGATGCCGCGCTCGCGTGCACCGACCAGCGCGAGCTGGCTCGCCTCGGCGATGACCTGCGGCAGCTCGTGGAGGCTCTTGTCGACCTCGCCGCGGGCGACGAAATCGCGCAGGCGCCGGACGATATGGCCGGCCCGCAGCGTTTCCTGTGCCGCATCATCCATCACCGACCGTAGCGACACGAAGGGTTCGTCGTCCCGCTCGTCGAGCATGTCGCGGATCGTCTCGAGATAGAGCGCGACCGCGGCAAGCGGCTGGTTGAGCTCATGCGCGAGCGTCGAGGCCATCGTGCCCATCGCGCTCAGCCGAGAGACATGGACCAGCTCTGCCTGCAGTTCCTTGAGCCTGAGCTCATCCTGCTCCTTGGCGGTGAGATCCCGGATAAAGCCGGTGAACAACCGCTGCCCGTCTTCACCGGCCTCGCCGACCGACAGCTGCATCGGGAAGGTTGAGCCGTCGCGGCGCTGGCCGACCACGACGCGACCGAGGCCGATGATCCGGCGCTCGCCGGTCTGCAGATAATGCGCGAGATATTCGTCGTGACGGTCGCGATCGGGCTGGGGCATAAGGCAGGAGACGTTGCGGCCGACGAGCTCGGCTTCGCTGTAGCCGAACAGGCGTTGTGCCGCTGCGCTGAACGACGTGATGGCGCCGGTCTCGTCGATGATGATCATCGCATCCGGCACCGTCGCCAGAATCGATTGCAGATGCTGCTCGCGGGTCTCGATCGATGCGCGGACCGCCGCCTCGTCGGTGACATCGCGGCTGATGCAGGCGAAGCCGCGATGTGTGTCGCCTTCGAACAGTGCGGTGATCGTCAGGCGCGCCAGATATTCCGCGCCGTTCTCGCAGACCCGCCACGCTTCGCGCTCCAGCGTGCCCTCGTGAAGGGCGGCCGCCAGGTCTGCGCCTGGAC
>JAPJRE010000450.1 GCA_030824725.1 Sphingomonas sp. | reverse complement strand
GGTGCGTCCTTTGTGCGCTGGCATCGGCGAAGGCGGTAGCCCCCGAATGCAAGTCCCCTCACCCTTTCGCCGCTTCGCGGCTCCCTCCCTCTACGCGTGTGGGAGAGGAAGGGAGCATCGCATCAGCGATGGGAGGGTGAGGGGGACGTGTGGGCTCAGAACTTCACCGTACCGGTCACGAACACCTGGCGCGGATTGCCGTAATAGCCGGTCAGCACGCCCTCGGTCCCCAGCGTCGGCACATAGGCGCCTGCGGGGGTGCGCAGGAAATCGCCCGTGTCGGGGTTCTGCGCGAGGAAGTTGTAGCCGGAGACGATGTAGCGCTTGTCGAACAGGTTGCGGCCATGGACGCCGATCGAGAACATCTTGTTGATGTCCCAGTTCAGGTTGGCGTCGAACAGCGTGAAGCCCGGCTGGTCGAGCATCGGCGTGCGCAGTTCGAACTGCTGCGAGGCGCTGCGATACGACGCGGTGAAGCTCGCCGCGACCTGGCCTTCGCTGCCGACCGGCACCGAATAGCCGATCGTCCCGCTCGCGGTCCAATCGGGGGTGTTCTGGATGCGGCGGCGGCTGGCGACGTCGATCCCGCGCGAGTCGATGAAGCGCTTGTAGCGCGCATCGAGATAGCCGACCGACCAGTTGAGGTTGAGCGTGCCGCCCGGTGCCGCGAGATCGCGCGCGGCGATCAGATTGCCCTCGAACTCGACGCCCCGCATCCTCGCCTTGCCGGCATTGGTGGTGATGCCGATGAAGGTCTGCTGGCCATTGATCGTCGTGCCGATCGAGCCCGGTACCTGGACGTCGGTGTAATCGGCATGGAAGGCGGCGAGCGCAAAGGTCAGCCGGCGATCGAACAGCGCCGCTTTGTAGCCGATCTCGTAGCTGGTGACGGTCTCGGGATCGAACGACATGAAGTCATAAACCTGCTGCGGCGTGCAGGTGCTGCCGCTCGGCGTGCGGCAGGCGCTGGTCTGGCCGCGCGGATCGAAGCCGCCGCCCTTGAAGCCGTCTGCCCAGCTCGCATAGAGCGTGTGATCGGCGCTGGGCTTGAAGCTGATCGAGGCACGCGGCGTGAACTTCTTGAAATCGGCGCTGCCGCGGAAGTCCGAGGTCGTGGCGAACAGCACACCGGTGCCGCCGAAATAGGGCGAGCCGCCGCCGAGATAGGTCTGGCGCAGCACGCGCGACTGGCGCTGGTCCCAGGTGTAGCGCCCGCCCGCCGAGACGCTGAACATCGGGGAGAGGTCGTAGGTGAAGTCGCCGAAAACCGCGACGGTATCGGTGTTCACGTCGCCAAAGGTCAGCGCGGTCACGCCGCCGGGCAGCCGCACGTCGAACACGGTGCGCGCCTTTGCGTCGAGATAATAGACGCCGAGCAGGCCGGAGAGGCTGCCAGTATCCACCAGCAGCTGCGCTTCCTGGCTGAACTGCTTGTTGTTGTAGAAGGCGGGCACGTCGACCTGCACCGCCGGCAGTGCGTCGAAGTCTATCGGCGTGGCGCTGTCGTCCTTGCGATAGGCAGTGATCGAGCGGAAGGTCAGCCAGTCGGCGGCGCGCAACTCGGCGAGGCCGGTGACGCCCCAGGCCTTCACGTCCTGCCGCGGGTTGACGAGGCCGCCCTGCGAATCGAACTTGTCGACCAGCACCGGGGTGCCGCTGACGATGCCGGGGATCAGCCGGTGGCCGCCGCGGCTGTTGCTCTTGTCCTGGGTATAGTCGCCCGAGACGCGGAAGAAGGCGCTGCTGCTCGGTTCATATTCCACCGTACCGCGCGCAGCCCACAGGTCCTTGTTGTAATTGTCCTGGCCGGTGGTGAGGTTGGTGCCGAAGCCGCCCCGGCTCAGCCGCGCGCCTGCGGCGCTGACCTTGAGGCCGGTGTCGCCTAGGGGCGCACTGGCGCTCACCACCAGATCGGCCTGGTTGTAGCTGCCATAGGTGCCGCGCACCTGCAGCGCGGGGTCGGTGCCGATCCGCTTGGTGACGTATTTCACCGCGCCGCCGATCGTGTTGCGGCCATAAAGCGTGCCCTGCGGCCCGCGCAGCACTTCGATCCGCTCGACGTCGTAGATGTCGAGCACCGCCGCCTGCGGGCGGTTGAGGTACACGTCGTCGAGATAGAGGCCGACGCCGGCCTCGAACCCGGCGACCGGATCCTGCTGGCCGACGCCGCGGATGAAGGCCGACAGCGTGTTGTTGGTGCCGCGCGACACCTCCAGCGAGACGTTCGGCGCGGACTGGGCGATGTCGGTGATGTCGAGCGCGCCTTGGGCGTTCAGCTGCGCGCCGCTGATCGCGGTGACGGCGATCGGCACGTCGAGCAGGCTTTCCGCGCGGCGGCGGGCGGTGACGATGATCTCGCCGTCCTGCTGCGCGGCATCGGCGGTCTGGCCGGCGGCTTCGCTGTCCTGGGCGAAGGCGGGCGTGGCGGCGAGCAGTGCGGCGCTCGCGAGCAGGACGATACGAACGGAATCGTGCCGTGACATGGTAATCCTCCCCTGGTGCAACCCATCTTTGAACGCGGGTTGTAAGCCGTTGCCCGAAGCTATACTGAAACCTGAACCGGGTTTCAACTTGGGATTGGCAGGGGGAGGCGAAGCATGGCGGGCGAGCGTGGCATTTCAGCCACTTCCGTGCCGGAAGGCGGCAAGACTGCCCGCGATGCGAAGGTGCCCCGCACCGAGCGCGGCCGCCGCACGCTGCGCGCGATCCTCGATGCCGCGGCAGCCGAGTTCGGCGAAAAGGGCTTTCACGAAGGCTCGATCAGCGGGATCACGCGGCGGGCGGGCGTCGCGCTGGGCAGCTTCTACACCTATTTCGATTCGAAGGACGCAGTGTTCCGCGCGCTGGTTCGCGACATGAGCGAGCAGGTGCGCGAGCATGTCGGCCCGGCGCTGCGCGGCGCGCGCGACCAGATCGATGCCGAGCGTGCGGCGCTGCTCGCGTTCATCCGCTTCGCGCGCGAGCACAAGGAAATCTACCGGATCGTCGACGAGGCCGAGTTCGTCGATCCCGCCAGTTTCCGCCACCATTATGCGAGCACCGCCGAGCGCATCGCTGCGCGCCTGCGCGCCGCCGCCGAGCGC
>JAPJRE010000449.1 GCA_030824725.1 Sphingomonas sp. | reverse complement strand
CAAGCGCAATGCCCAGCTGAACGAAAGCGCGTTCAAGGTGGCGACGCTCGTCGCGGCGGGCGCGCTGGACGAGGCGATGGCGCTTGCCGGCGTGCAATCGGCCGCGCGCGCCAATCCCGGGCAGGACGACGAACACCAGCTGGAAGCGACGATCAACTCCGGATGGACAGCCGGGATGGAACATCCTCGCGACCTCGGCGAGGTCGCGGCTGCTGCGCGTTCCCGCAGGGAACGCCGGGAGAGCTTCCGCGCGCCGGGCCGCGCCGCCGCGGCGCCGCCTGCCCGCCGGGCGATGGCGGCGGCAAACGAGCAACCCTTCCGTTCCGGAAGGGCGGAAGGCGAACCAACGCTGGACGCGGGAGACCGGGCGAGGCTGCGCAAGGCATCCGCCGGGTGGCTGCGGCGGCGCTGCGAGCGTGTAGAGCGCAGCAAGAAGGCCGTCGAGCAACTGGCCTATGGGGCAGGGCGCCGGATCGCGGCGGGCCTGTTGGACGAAGGCGACGTGCGGGCGGCGCTGTTCGAGCTGTGGGAGCCGATCGCCGATATCCAACCAGAGGACATCGATCGCGCGCTGGGCGAAGGGTATGCCAAGGGGTTCGACGTAGACCAGCTGCTGCTGGTGCAGAAGTGTGCGCGCTATCCGATGACTGATTTCGGCATCGGCGAACGGTTCCGCGACCAGTTCGGGCAGGATTTCCGGTTCACGACGGCGAAAGGCTGGCTAGGCTGGGACAAGCTGCGGTGGCGGGTTCTCGACCAGGATAAGGACACGCTGCCGGCGGAGCTGATTTCGGCGGTGTTCGAAACGATCCGGCGCATCCAGGACGAAGCGCGCTTCATCGCCGATACGGGCGTGCGGCGACCACCGATCGAGCGGGGAGAGGGAGAGGAAGCCCAGCCCGGCGATGAAGGCAACCCGCACGGGCTGGATGATCTAATCCCAAAGGGGGCCAAATCGTTCGAGCTGCTGTCTACCAAGCTGGCGATCTTCGGCCGGCAGAGCGAGACGGCAGGCAAGCCTGCAGCGATCGCGCAGCTAGCGCGGCGCTGGCTGACGCTGCCGATCGAGGCCTTTGATCGAGATCCTCTGGCGATTAACGTGCTGAACGGCACGCTGCGATTCCGGCGAGAGAAGGCGGCCGATGGCACCCGCACGGCGGCGATGGTGCTGGAGGCGCATCGGCGCGACGATCTCAATACGAAGCTGGCGCCGGTGGAGTATGACGCGGCGGCGGTTTGCCCGGTATATGACGGCTTCTTCGCCTGGGCCCATCCCGACGCCGAGACGCGGCGATATCTGCACCAAGCGGCGGGTTACTCGCTGAGCGGTGACACCAGCGAACAGAAGCTGTGGTTCCACTATGGCCTGGGCGCGAACGGCAAATCGACGTGGATGGACCTGATCGCGCACGTTGCCGGCGACTATTCCGGCACGATCGGGATCGAGACGTTCCTAGATCAGGGCATCAAGAAGCGCGGTGAACAGGCCTCGCCGGATCTGGCGCGGCTGGGCGGCGTGCGGCTGCTGCGCGCTTCGGAGCCGGAGCGCGGATCGAAGCTGAATGAAGCGCTGATCAAGGCGGCGACGGGCGGGGAGCCGATGGCGGTGCGTGCGCTGCATCGTGGGTTCTTCGACCTGCAGCCGCTGTTCAAGCTGCATATCGGCGGGAACTACAAGCCCGATATTCCTGGCACGGACGAAGGCATCTGGCGGCGGATGAAGCTGGTGCCGTGGAATGCCCATGTTGCCGATGGAGATCGGGACGAAAGCCTGCCCGCCAAGTTGCGCGACGAAGCGGCGGGCGTGTTCAACCGGCTTGTGCAGGGGATGCTGGATTGGCTGGCGAACGGGCTTAGCGAGCCGGAGGCGGTGCGAGAGGCCACGGCGCAATATCGCGAGGACAGCGACCCTCTGGCGCGCTTCCTGAAGCTCTGCACGGAAATGGACCCGCAGAGCCGCATCCAGTCGTCCAAGCTGCACGAGGTGTTCGTGGCCTGGTGCAAGGCCGCGGGCGAGCGAGAGTGGACGCAGAAGGGGTTCACCAAGGCCATGCTCGACAAGGGCTTCCTGAAGAAGGCCAGCGACGGGATGCAATGGATCGGCATGCGGCTGGTGAAGGCAGCATCGGACTTCGTGGATCCGGCAACCGGGAAGGTGGTCGACCAGGAGGGCGGCGGGTTCATCGGCGGGCGCGCGCCTCCAGATGATCCCGCCTTGCCGGGGGATGTTGATTACAGACCGCTCTAACCCTTCCACTCGGAAGGATGGCGGAAGGATGTCCGGAAGGAAGAAAGCGCGGTTTTGCGCGGGTTCGGAAGGGTTGGAAGTGTTTGCGTGATGTTACGGCGTGGGTGCGGGCGCGGGCGTGTGCGCACATGCGCGATGCAAAATACCTGTGAATGCTTCCAACCCTTCCAACCCTTCCATTGAGTTAGATAATAGAGAGGTATTCCAATGGGTTCGAACTTCTCAATTGCCGGAAGGGTTCGCGAGGAAGGTTCCGTTCTCGGAAGCCTAGGCTGGACGTTCACCGATGTGCAGGATCGGCTGGTCGAGGCGTGGGGTTTTCTCGCCCGGCTGCCCGATCGCGAAGCGGGCTGGCATCGGCTTCAGGCCATCTGGCCGGACGTGCGCCGCCACCATGCCTTCGGCGACTATGGCGACATGGATGCCGACGCGCGGCCGAAGCTGCCGGGCCTGTCGACCGTCGAGGTGGGGCGGATGGAAGAGGCGCTTGGTTGGCTGGAGCATGTGCCCGAGCGGGACCGCAAGCTGGTCGGCATGGCGCTGGCCCAGCTGCAGCGCGTCGCGCGGCCGGAATGGGTGTGGATCGCGCGCCGCTTCGGCGGCGTGGCGGACCCCGACGTCTACCGCAAGCGGTACGGCCGGGCACTCACTCGCATCTGCCAAGCGCTGAACGCCGCAGAAAACCGCAGGTAGAGGCACACAAGGGGTAGAATGTGCATCAGATGAAATTTCATTTGTCCGCCTCGGCGCCGTTTTGGGCTATCCAACCGATAGCCTTGGGGCATCCGCATGCGGGCCGGGACGGCGTCGTCCCCCCGGTCGCTCCCTCGCCCCGTTCCCGCATCGCCGGTGC
>JAPJRE010000448.1 GCA_030824725.1 Sphingomonas sp. | reverse complement strand
GCATTCGGCACGCTCGCCTTCTTCATTATAGCTCAGCACCATCCCGGAAGGATCGAGCAGCGTCAGGACGTGGCCGCCAGCCTGTCGCAGGAACAGCGGCGCAAGCCGCGCCACCTCCCTGGCAATCTCGTCGGGCCCGCGCCTCGTGTAGACCATCGGCCGGCTCACACGCCCGGCCGGGCGCACGTATCCGGGCGTAGCCGGACCGTGCCACTCAGCGCCGCGCGAGTATGGCCTTCATCTCGTCGATTTCCTGCCGCTGCGAGCGCTTGATCGATTCGCAAAGCCGGATGACTTCGGGATCGCTCAGCTTTGCTTCCTGGCACATCAGGATCGCGCCGGAGTGGTGTGGGATCATCGAGCGCAGAAAGGCCGTGTCGCCGATCGTGGTCTGCGTGCGGATGAACGCGAAGCTGCCCAAGAAGGCGACCAGCGACGCGGCGATCAGCGCGATGTTGGCGGCCTTCGACGGGAACATGTGCCGCATGGCGAGGATCATGAGCACCACCATCGGTGAGACCATCATCAGCGTCATGTAGAGCATGTTGAGGTTGTTGTAGAAGCTGTCGAGCCCGTCGATCATGACGAACATCACCAGATACATGATGACGCCGCTGATGACGGTCTGGAAGGCCAGGCTCCAATAGGCGCCCATCTTCCGTGTGCTCATGTGGGACGAATGATCCATGGCGTATCTCCTTCGTTCGGCGCAGGCCGACCTGGGTCTCAGTGTAACGCCCCGCTCTCCTGTTCGCCCCCGCCATCAGCCGTCCCGATGCTAGAACCAGAAGCGGATGCCGGCGACGAAGCTGGTGGCATGGACGTCCTCGCCGGCAAGCCTCGACAGCCGCGCCGTGTCGCCGGCTTTGCGCAGATAAGAGACGCCGATATAGGGTGCGAACTGGCGGCTGAACTCATAGCGCAGGCGCGCGCCGAGCTCTATGTTGACCAGCCCCGAACCGATGTCGTTCTCCGGAATATCCTGCGCGGCGAAATTGACCTCGGCGCGCGGCTGCAAGATCAGGCGCTGGGTAATGCGCTGGTCGTAATAGCCCTCGACCCGGCCCAGAACATCGCCCTTGGTCGAGAGGAACAGCGCGCCTTCGACTTCGAACATGCCGGGAGCCAGGCCCTCGACGCCGACCGTCGCGTAAGTGCGGTCGGGCCCGCGGCCGAAGTCCTGGCGGATACCGCCCTGAAGATTGAAATAGGGGTCGATGGCCCGGCTATAGAGCACCTGCACCTCCGCGCTGTCGATGCCGCGGCCGAACTCGCCTTCGCCCTCGCTCTTGAGCCAGAGCCGGTTGATATCGCCGCCGTAAAAGCCTTCGCCATCCCAGCGATAGCCATCGCGACCGCTATGCGCTTGATACTCGAACAGGTTGAGCAGCACCTGCCCGAAATTGTTGCCGCCGCTGTCCTTCATCATGATGTCGCGTGAGCGCGCCATCTCGGCGCCGGGAAAATCACGATCGGCGAAGTGGTCGCTGGGGGGAGGCGGCGGGGGCGCATTGCCGGCCGGAAGCGCCGTGCCGGTCATTTGCATGCCGGGCATGGCGGTCTGGCCATGCTGCGAATGGTCCATCCCGGGCATGTCCGGCATCGCGCCGTCCTGATGCTGGGAGTGGTCCATGCCCGGCATGTCCGGCATCGCGGGAGACGCGGGTTGCGGCTGACCGGCCGCATCTCCCTGCGGCGCAGGACTGGCCTGGTGCTGCGAATGGTCC
This sequence comes from Sphingomonas sp., assembly GCA_030824725.1. Classification (GTDB taxonomy): domain Bacteria; phylum Pseudomonadota; class Alphaproteobacteria; order Sphingomonadales; family Sphingomonadaceae; genus Sphingomonas. The sequence continues at coordinate 1,376 of JAPJRE010000448.1, read as the reverse complement.
ATCGCCGAGGTGGCGTCTGGCGCTGGTGTCTGAGCGCGCGGCCTGGCGGCGGCCTTGTCCTTCTTCTTCTCCTGCGCCGGCGGCACCTCGCCCGGCGGCGCCATGCCGGGCATGCCGTGCATTGAATGATCCTGGGCAAAGGCGGGCGCGGCAGCGAAAAGGGCGATCGCGCTCACCAGCGGCGTGAGGATGCGGGTCATTACGCGTCTCCCTTCGGACGGACGCTCACGACCCGCATCATCCCGGCATGCATGTGGTAGAGGAGATGACAGTGGAAGGCCCAGTCGCCGACCGCGTCGGCGGTGAAGTCCCAGGTCACCTTGCCGCCGGGCTGGACGATTACCGTATGCTTGCGTGGCGCATGATCGCCATGCCCCGTCACCAGCTCGAAAAAATGCCCGTGAATATGGATCGGATGCCCCATCATCGTGTCGTTGATGAGATTGACGCGCACCCGCTCGCCTTCGATGAAGGGGATCGGCTCGTGATGGTCCGACATTTTTTCGCCGTCGAACGACCACATGAACCGCTCCATGTTGCCGGTGAGGTGAATGTCGATGCTGCGGCTCGGCGCGCGCACGTCCGGATTGCGATCGAGCGCCATCAGGTCCCTGTAGACAAGCACCTTGTGGCCGACGTCGGCGAGGCCCTGGCCGGGCTCGCCGGTGCGGTCGACGGGCATCGGCGAGATGGTCTGGACGCTCGGGTCGCGCTTCACCTGCGGCGCGTTCGAGAAGTCTCGCATCTTCATCGACCCCATCGCGTGCCCGCCATGGTCCATGCCCGCCATCTGGCCATCGGCGCCCATCGCGCCGTGGTCCATCCCGCTCATCGCGGAATGATCCATCCCCGAATGATCCATGCCTGCCATGGCGCTATTGTCCATGGTCGCCATCGCTGCCGCCGCGCCGGTCGCGAGGCGCGCGGACGCGTTCTTCTCGGCCGTCGGATCGACGCCCCGCATAGCGCCGCCCGACATGTCCATGCCTTCCATGCCCGGCATCGAGGACATGTCCATGCCCATGTCCTTCATGTCGGCGAGCGGCCGTTTGCGTAAGGGGGGAACCTCGCCGGCCATGCCGGCGCGCGGCGCGAGCGTGGCACGCGCCATGCCCGAGCGGTCGATCGCCTCGCCGACAAGGGTGTAGGCCTTGTCATCGCCTGGGCTGACAACGACGTCGTAGGTCTCGGCAACACCAACCTGGAACTCGTCGACGGTGACCGGCACCACATTCTGCCCGTCGGCCTGGACGATGGTCAGCGGCAGGCCGGGGATGCGGACGTTGAAGGTGGTCATCGCCGACGCATTGATGACCCGCAGCCGCACCCGTTCGCCCGGGGTGAAGAGCGCGGTCCAGTTGTCCATCGGACCATGG
>JAPJRE010000447.1 GCA_030824725.1 Sphingomonas sp. | reverse complement strand
GAGAACCACAGCAGTCCCCCGGCCAGCCGCGCGACCTCGCCGTCGCGGCCGACGGGCGTGTCGACGAACTGGATCGGGCGAAGATACAGGCGGGCGGCGGCGGGGAGGTCGAGCATGGCGCCGTGCTACCGGGCCGGGCCGCAGGAGGGAAGCCATGCCCCCCTCTCCCACCGGCGAGAGGGAGGGAGAAGGGCAATGCGAGGCGGCGCCTCGCACGGCTGGTGGGCAGCCGCTCACCCTCTCCAAGCTGCGCTAGGCGGCAAGCCGCAAAGCTTCGCTATCCTCTCCCTCAAGGGAGAGGAAATACAAGTCACGGCTGGGTCGCGAGCAGGTACGTCTGGCGCAGCGCGTCGATCGGCTTGAGCCCGCCCTGATCCTCATAATGCCAGAAGGTCCAGCCGTTGCAGCTCGGCGCGCCCTGCAGCGTCGCACCCAATTTGTGGATCGACCCCGCCTGCCCGTCGCAACTGAGCGAGCCGTCCGCGCCGACGGTGGCCCGCCAGCGCGCCTTGTGGTCGCTCAGCACCGTGCCGGGCGCGAGATAGCCATTCTCGACCAGCTGGCCGAACGCGACGCGCGGGGCGGCCTTGGGGGCCTGCATCGTCTGCAGTGCGCTCTCGTCGAGCGGCAGCGCCGCGGCGATGCGCTCCAGCGCAGCTTCCACGTACACGCCCTCACGATCGATGCCAATCCAGCGCCGGCCGAGGCGCTTGGCGACTGCGCCGGTGGTGCCGGTGCCGAAGAACGGATCGAGCACCACGTCGCCCGGCTTGGTGCAGGACAGCAGCACGCGGTACAGCAGCGCCTCAGGCTTCTGCGTCGGGTGGACCTTGGTGCCGTTCTTCTTCAGCCGCTCCTGCCCGCTGCAGATCGGGAATTCCCAGTCGCTGCGCATCTGCAGTTCGTCGTTGAGCGTCTTCATCGAGCGATAGTTGAACGTGTAGCGCGACTTCTCGCCCTTCGACGCCCAGATCAGCGTCTCGTGCGCGTTGGTGAACCGCGTGCCCTTGAAGTTGGGCATCGGGTTGGCCTTGCGCCAAATGATGTCGTTGAGGATCCAGAAGCCCAGGTCCTGGATCGCCGAGCCTACCTTGAAGATGTTGTGATAGCTGCCGATCACCCAGATCGTGCCATCGTCCTTCAGGATGCGCCGCGCCTGCGCCAGCCATTCGCGGGTGAACTTGTCATAGGCGGCGAGGCTGTCGAACTTGTCCCACTCGTCGGTCACCGCGTCGACATGGCTGCCGTCGGGACGGTTTAGGTCGCCGCCCAGCTGCAGGTTGTACGGCGGATCGGCGAAGATCATGTCGATCGACTTGTCGGGCAGCCCGCGCATCGCCTCGATGCAGTCCTGGCGCAGGATCGTGTCCAGCGGCAGCACGGCCGGCGCCTGCTTCGCGACGCGCGCACCTGCCCGTTTGACCTTCTCCAGCACGCCCATGAATCATTGCCCCTTCGCTCAAAAGGCACCCCTATTCGGGGCCGAGCGACTCCTCCGTCAAGAGGGGGGATCGCCGGGTGGTGACCCGGAACAGGTGCTTGGCGCGGCGGAACATTTCGGCACCCGCCATATCTTGAGTCAAGAAGTTATCCACAGGCCCAAGCGCTGGTGGGTGTGACCGAAAAGACTCAGTTTCAGTCCTGTGAAAATTTTCCCGGCCTGTGGATAAGCTGGAACGTTCCGCAAACGATTCAGCCGATCGCAATGGCCTCGCCGCCGCCCGCAACGCTCGCCGCGAGCCGGGCGCGCGCCTGGGTGAACAGCCCCATTTCGTACAGCGCCTGCGCCTCGCGACCGAACCACTCGGCCTCGCCACCGAATCGGATGCGCGCAGCGACGCACAGCGCGACGCGGACCTCCCAGGAGGTGCCCTGCGCCAGAATCGCGGCCCGAACCGTCTTTCGGCTCGCCCGTGCGCCCAGCATGTCCGAAGGCAGCCGCACCGCCAGCGCGCGCGCGCGCCACGGCGCGATCTCGCCGAGATCGGCATAGTCGCTGGCCAGCACCGGATCGCGCAATGTCTCGAGAAAGGCGATGTGCAGCGGATGGGTGGGGTCGGTCAGCGCGGCACCGTCGTCGAAGCGGAAACGGATGGCGCCGAGCCCACGCGATTCGGCGTACCGGACCATCGCCGCCATTTCGTGGAAACTAGCCGGGCCGATGATCGCCTCGCGGAGCAGTTCGGCCAGCACCGGATCATAGCGCGGCGCCGGCTGAAAGCCGCCAGTCGCCCCCCGTATCAAGCTGCCGATATATGCCATGCCCGCTCCTCCCGCTGCCATCCTTTCTTTGTAGGACGGCGACAGGGCGTGCGGACGCACTAGGCAAAATTTGCCGGGCTATTCCGCCGCGATCGGTCCGAAGTCGAGATGTGCCTGCGCCACCGGGGCGAAGCTGCGGCGATGGTGCGGCGTCGGCCCGAGCGCGCGCAGCGCTTCCTGGTGCGCCTTGCCGCCATAGCCCTTGTTCGAGGCCCAGCCATAGCCGGGGAACGCCGCGTCCAACTCGATCATCATGCAGTCGCGGCGATGCTTGGCGACGATCGAGGCCGCCGCGATCGACAGGCACCGCGCGTCGCCGCTGACCACCGCCTGGCTGCGATGATCCCAGTTGGGGCAGCGATTGCCGTCGACCAGCACGAAGGCCGGCGCGAAGCCGAGCGATTCCACCGCGCGCGTCATTGCCAGCATCGTCGCCCAGAGGATGTTGAGCCGGTCGATCTCCTCGACGCTGGCGATCCCCACTCCGACCTTGGCGCAGGCGAGCAACTCCTCGCAGAGCCTGGCGCGCTTGGCGGCGGTCAGCGCCTTGGAATCGTTGATCCCTTCGGGGATGCAGTTCGGGTCCAGCACCACCGCGGCGGCAACCACCGGCCCGGCCAGCGGGCCGCGCCCGGCCTCGTCCACCCCGGCGACCGGGCCGGCATGAAGCTGGAAATAACGGTTTTCGTACGAAAGATCAGGCATCGTCCTCGATCCGCCATGGCGGAAAGCGGCGCATCTCGCCAGCCTGATAGAGACGAACCGCATTGCCGGCAGGGTCGCGCAGCCGCGCCTCGCGCCAGCCCCATTTCTCGTCCCGGGGCTCCTGCTCGAAGCGGAAGCCCTGTTGCTGGAG
>JAPJRE010000446.1 GCA_030824725.1 Sphingomonas sp. | reverse complement strand
CGTCTACGCGATCTGCAGCGGCCCGGGCCGCCGGTCGCAATAGTTGGCGGCCGGATCGTCGAAGCGGAAACCGCCTGCCGCCAGCCGGATCAGAATCTGCCGCACATGGAGCATGCTGGTCCGGCTTTCGTCGATCCGGTCGGGATCGGACAGCGCCTGCTCGGCCAGCACCACGCCGCGCGCACGCCGGACGAGGATGCCCGACTCGATCATCGCGGCGACGCGGCGGTGCGCGGTCGACGGCGGCAGCCCCAGCGCCCGCGCGACCGAACCCGTGGAGACCGGCTGGCACAGCCCATCGGGCAGCGCGGTGCCGAACTCGGCATAGGCCAGGGCGAGATCGCGGCTCTGCGCAAGGGGGCGGGCATTGGCGCAGCGGATCGCGTTCGCCAGCACCAGATCGATCCAGGACGGGAAACGGTGCGCGTGGAACTCGATTCCGGTCAGCAGCACGTCATGGGCCGCGGCCAGCCCGGTGTGCCAATCATAGCCGATATGGCCGCGGGTCTCGGGCAGCGCGATGCCGAAGCCGCGCATGTCCTCGATCATCCGAACCAGGGCATCGTGGTTGCCGCGGAACAGGGCGACGATCTCCGGCCGCCCATGCACCGCTTCCGGCACGGTAACGCCCGCCGGCCCGCGCTCGCACAGGCCCGCCGCACACAGCGCATGAATGTGCCGCCGCATCGTCTCGAACGGGCGGCCCAGCGACGCCGCGAGCGCGTTGATGCTGATCGCCTTGGCGCCCCGCCCGTCCCTGCTCGCATGGCCGGCACCGTGCGGCGAGAGCATCTCACTCGCCCGGGCGACCACCATGAAGATGATCGCGCGATCCAGATCGCCGTCCAGCGCGCGCACCCCGGCGGCGACCATGGTCGTCTCCAGCTCTGCGACCAGCAGACCGGCCAGCCGACCATAGGCCATGGTCGGGTGCTTGCGATCGGAAGCGGGAGCGGATCGGATCATGTCCTGCATCAGCAAAATCAGCCCCGCCGGAGAAGATAGCACAAGTCCTCATTTCCCCGGCCCCGAAATGAGTAAATTCAAGTTCGAAAGTCGTTACTAGCCCAGATCAATGTGCTGGTCGATGTTGTTGCGGCACTCGTGCCAAAATGGCACAGCCGCTAGCCGGGAGGGCAATCCTCGACTCGGCAGGTTGTTACGCTCCCGCTTCAAGCCGGCGCGTTCTTCCCCCAGCCGTCACGTGCCAAGCGCGCGCGACGGGGGCCTGCGCGCGACGACCGAACCGCCCCGCGATCAGGCCGGCACCGGGCCGAGATCGCCCTGCCCGACCGTACCGCTCGCCAGTTCGAGCATGCGGTCGAGGCTCTTCTTCGCCCGCACCCGCAGCCCCTCCTCGATCTCGATCTTCGGCGTGAGATCGCGCAGCGCGAGGTAGAGCTTCTCCATCGTGTTGAGGGCCATGTAGGGACAGATGTTGCAGTTGCAGTTGCCGTCCGCCCCCGGCGCGCCGATGAAATGCTTCTCCGGCATTGCCTTCTGCATCTGGTGAATGATGTGCGGCTCGGTTGCGACGATCAGCGTGTCGCCGGGCATCGTCTTGGAGAAATCGAGGATGCCCTTGGTCGAGCCGACATAATCGGCATGATCGAGGATATAGGCCGGGCATTCGGGGTGCGCGGCGATCGGCGCGCCGGGATGCTCGGCCTTGAGCTTGAGCAGCTCGGTTTCGCTGAACGCCTCGTGGACGATGCACACGCCGGGCCACAACAGCAGCTCGCGACCGGTCTTGCGCTGGAGATAGCCGCCCAGGTTGCGATCGGGGCCGAAGATGATCTTCTGGTCCGCCGGGATCTGCGCGAGGATCTTCTCGGCCGAGGAACTGGTGACGATGATGTCGCTCAGCGCCTTCACCTCCGTCGAGCAGTTGATATAGGTCAGCGCGATGTGATCGGGGTGCTGCGCGCGGAACGCGGCGAACTGGTCGGGCGGGCAGCTATCCTCCAGGCTGCAGCCGGCGTCCATGTCCGGCAGCACGACGGTCTTGTCCGGCGAGAGGATCTTGGCGGTTTCCGCCATGAAGCGCACGCCGCAAAAGGCGATCACGTCGGCATCGGTCTCCGCCGCCTTGCGGCTGAGGTCGAGGCTGTCGCCGACGAAATCGGCGAGGTCCTGCAGTTCGGGCTTCTGGTAGTAATGCGCGAGGATGACGGCGTTGCGCTCCTTGCGCAGCCGATCGATCTCGGCGCGAAGATCGAGTCCGCCGAGGCTCCCGCCGATGCCGTTGCGCGCGTCCATTCCCAAAACTCCCGTTGTACGCCCGCCACATGGCCCGAGCGGGCCGCGGGATCAAGGGAAGGCGGGCGTGATCGGGCGATGCGCGCCGGCGGTACCGGCGGTGACGCGGCGGACGAGGTCCGTACCCACGGGACTGAACGCGATCGCATCGGCGACGAGTTGCACCCCAAGCATGAGCCCGATTCCCCAGAGCCAGGCGGGGTGTACGCGCCCGTGGCGATGTTGGTCCGCGATGATGCCGATCACCGGCAGCACCAGCACGGCAACCAGCGTCGCCCACCAGGCATAGGGCATCAGCAGCGGCATCGGCAGCAACCGCCCGAGCCCCGGCCCGCAGAGGATCGCCATGCCGCAATACATCAGGCGGCGATGCCAGCCCGTGTTCCGCCGCATCGCCAGCGCGGCCGCGACCAGACCGGCGAACAACAGCAACTGCAGCGGGTTGCTGATCAGGAACTGGCGCACGTCGAAAAAGAAGGGCGCGCCATGCTCCACCGAGAGCACGGTCATCAGCGTGCCGAGCGCCACCATCAGCGGCACCCACAGCACCGACAGCCAGCCCAGCCGCCGGTGCAGCGCCACCGATCCGCCGTCCACCAGCAGATTCTGCGCGAGGTACAGGGCGATCCAGCCAAAGAAGACGAAGGCATGGACATGCACGATCGCCGGCACGGCGAAACTGGATCTGCCCATGGCGAGGTTGAGCGAGAATCCGGCAACATCGATCGCCGCCATCACGAAGGCCATCACCAGGAAAAAGCGCGTATCCGCCGGACGCGCCCTGGGCGTCCCCTGCACAATCGTTGCCATTGGCCACCCCTCCAATTTCGGGGCGGACTATACCACTATTGTTCAGCTT
>JAPJRE010000445.1 GCA_030824725.1 Sphingomonas sp. | reverse complement strand
CGCGTCCGACGCGCGCAGATCCGCCAGTTCGCCAAGCGTGACACTGCCGCCGGCCAGCGACACATTCCCACCCGTGCCGACGAGCGTCGCGGCATTGCCGAGCGCGAGTAGCTCGCGCGCGTCGAGGACGATCGACTCGCCGCGCAGCGCCGCACGATCGCCCAGCCGCAGGTCGCCGGCCGATGCGATCAGGCTCAGCGGGGTGGCCGAAGCTAGGCGCGCATCGTCCCCGAACGCGATCGACGCGGCGGTGATCGAAAGATCCGTCATGCTCGCCAGGGACGCTGCCTCGCCCGCCGCGACCTCGCTCGCCGCAGTGAGCCGCATCGCACCCGCCGCATTCAGCTGGGCGGCATCGCCAAGCGTCATCGCGCCGGCAGAGGTCAACGTGATGTCCGTCCCGCCGAGCTCGGCGTCGTCGCCGACGGCAAGATCCCCCGCGCGGCTCGCCAGCGCCAGCGCGCCCAGCGCGCGCAGCCCCGCCATGGTACCCAGCGCGATCTGCCCGCCGGTCAGCGACAGGCCGCCGCCCGTGCCGAGGAGCGTCGCGGCATCGCCGAGCACCAGCGCGTCGCGGGCATCGAGAACGATCGAGGCGCCGCGCAACGCTGCGCGATCACCGAACCTCAGGTCGCCAGCCGATGCCGTCAGGTTGAACGCTTCGGCCGCCGTCAGCGCCGCATCGTTGCGGAAGCCGATCGATTTGGCCGTGAGCGCCAGATTGGCGCCGGCTACCATCGACGCAGCATCGCCGAACACGAGGCCATCGGTCGCGGTCACCAGCATCGCGCCGCTTGCGCGCAGCTGCGCGGCGTCGCCAAACCTCAACGCGCCGGCCGAGACGAGGGTGAGCGCGTCTCCGGCAAGCGTCGCACGATGGCCGAAGCCGATATCACCGGAGACGGATTCCAGGCGCACCTCGCCCTGCGCGCGGATGGTCGCGGCGTCCCCGAGGGTGAGGGCGCTCGCCTTCAGTACGATGCCGCGCACGCCGCCATCGATCAGGGCCGCGTCGCCAATGGTCAGCATATCCGTCGCGGAAAGGCCGACGCGCGCGCCTGCAAGCTCCAGCTGCGGGCCTGCCGTGATGCGGCCTGCGGACACGAGGTCGAGCAGGCCGGTGGTGGCGATCCGGGTCTGCGCACCCAACGACATGCTGGTCGCCGTGAGGGAGACGTCCCCGCCCGCGATGCGAACGCGGTTGCCCGTCGTCAGCGCACCGTTGAGGGCGAGCTGGCCGTTCGCGACTTGCAACATGCTGTCGTCGTCGAAGGTGAGGGCAGCGCTGCCGATCACCGCGAGCCCCTCGGTGCTGGTGATCGACGCGCCGTTGCCCAGTCGCGCCAGTCCGGTTGCGGCGAGCTCGAGCCTCGGCGTGGTGAGCGTCGCGGCGGCGCCAAGTTCCAGGCTGCCCGCGAACAGGCGCGTCCGCGTGCCGGCGGTGAACGTCGCGCCCGCGCCGAACGTGACCGCGCCATCCGCGCGCAGATCGACCGCGCGACCGCGCAGCGAACCGTTGAGGCTGACCAAGCCCTGCGACGTCAGGCCAAGATCGCCGTCGCTCGCCACGGCGGCGGCACCGCCCTGCCCGATGACGAGCCCGTCCAGTCCGGCGCCCAGCGTCATCTTCTGCGCCGACGCGCCGAGCAGACGGATGCTGCCGCCGCCGAGCACGCGGATGCCGCGTCCGGCCAGATCGAGCTGCGCGCTGGTCGACAGCGTGCCGCCTACGGTGATCGTCCCGGTCGGCGCCGCACTGCGCAATTGCTCCGCCGTGAAGGTGCCGGCGAACAGGAGGTCGCGGCCGTCGATCACGGCGCCGCGCGTGAACGTCATGTCGCCGATCGTCAGCAAGGCCACCGGGCTGTAGATCGACGCGGTCGCGCCCGATCCGTACAGGCTGCCGTTGCCGGCGACCTGCACCTGCAGCCGCGCATCGTCGCGGCCGAGCGCATCGCGCGCCACCAGCTGGATCGACCCGCCCTGCAGGCGGACCTCCTCCGAATTGGCGAGCGCCGAGACGATCCCGCCGCTGCCCGCCTTCAGGCTGAGCAGGTTGTTGGCGAAGCCGACGCCGACCCGCAGGTCACCCGCCATCTGCTCGATCAGGACGTCCCTGCCCGCGCGGACCGACAGCAGGTCGTTCGACACCTGCACCGTCAGCGCGCGCTGGGCGGTGCCGATCGATCCGCCGCTGGCTTCCAGCAGCAGGTCGCGCGCGCGGATGGCTGCCGCGCCGGCCGCCGCCGCGTTGGTCAGCGAACCGGCGATGTTGACGCGGGCCGTCGCGCCGCTGCGCAGGTCCGCAGCGGCGATGCTGGTGGCCGAGCCGAGATAGAGATCGCCTGCCGCCACCGCCGTCACCGTGCCGGTCGACGACAGGTTGACCAGCCGCTGCTGGCTGATCACCAGCTTCTTGCCGCCGCCGGGCAGATCCTCGACCCGGATGTCCCCCGGGCCGGCCGCCGCAAGCGTCGCGCGCTCGCCGACCGAGAGGATCCGTCCCGGGACTGCGTTGATCTCGACCGCGGCGAGATTCTGGCCGATTGCCCCCGAGGCGGCGCGCAGCGTCACGTTCCTGCCGCTGACATTTGGCGCCTGGCGCAGGATCGTGGTATTGTCGACCGGCACCAGCGCCGTGCCGCTGATCGACTGGGCGAGCTGGGCTTCGGTCCACACGCCGCGGGTGAGTTCCTGGTAGCGGGCCGAATTGGGATCCAGCGTGTAGTTGAACGGACGCGTCAGATCCGTGGAGTCGAAGCCGGCGGGGCGATCCGCGCCGAAGGTGGTGGTGACATACTGCTCGATCGCGTCGTAGCGGCCCTGCACATAGGCGAGGATCTGGCTGTCGCTCGGGTTGGTATCGAGGCCAAGTGCGGCCTTGGCCTGGCCGCTGTATATCGCGCGGGCAGCATCGATCTGATCGGCGGTCAAGCCTGCCTTGCCGATCGCAGTGACGACGCCGTTGACCATCGTCACCTGGTTGAGGATTCGCGCGCGCTCGGCCTGCTGCGTCTTGATGTCGCGCTCGAACGCCCGCACCGCGCGGAGCACCGAGTTCGGATCGGTAAGGCCCAGGTCGCTCCACACCTCGGCGAGGCGCTTCTGGTTCTCCTCGTCG
>JAPJRE010000444.1 GCA_030824725.1 Sphingomonas sp. | reverse complement strand
GCATCCTGGAAGTCGAGGAGGCGGGTCCCAAGGAATTGCGGCGCGTGATCAGCGCCTTCAACCGGATGCAGGAGCGCATCCAGCGGCTGATCGCCGATCGCACCCAGGCGCTCGCCGCGGTCGGCCACGACATGCGCACGCCGCTGGCCCGGCTGCGGCTGCGCGCCGACGCGATCGCCGATCCGGACGTCCACGCCGCGGTCGAGACCGACATCACCGAGATGGAGGCGATGATTTCCTCCCTGCTCGCCTTCCTCGGCGGCGAAGGCGACAAGGAGATGCCCGCGCGCGTCGATCTCGCGGTGCTGTGCGCGACGATCGCCGACGACAATGCCGATCATGGCCGCGACGTCGAATATGACGGGCCTGACCATTACGAGCATGTCCTGCGGCCGCTGATGCTCAAGCGCGCGCTCAACAACCTCGTCGACAATGCGGTCCAATATGCCGGACAGTGCTGCATCCGCCTGGTATCGGACGACGGCGCAGTGGCTATTCGCGTCGAGGACAAGGGGCCGGGTATTCCTGAGGACGACATCGAGCGGGTGATGCAGCCCTTCGTCCGCCTCGACGCGGCGCGGTCGCGCGACACCGTGGGGTTCGGGCTCGGCCTGTCGATCGTCGCGCGCGCCGCCGAAGCCGAGGGCGGCAGCTTCCGCCGCGTCAACCGCGAGGGGGGCGGGCTGTGCGCCGAAATCCTCCTGCCGCGCAATGGTGCAGGGGCTTAGCAACGTTTTCTTACGAACGCGCCGCGATGCAGCAAATGGCGATCGGTAGTGTGCCATCCTGAAGAAGTGCCCGCGTCGCGGGTGTGTTACAGGAGCAAGCCGTGAACGAAGTGATCGGACGCGTCGTCGATTTCGAGAAGCAGGTCTTCCCGAACCAGCACGCCCTCTATTCCAAGCTCGCCACCCACGGGCAGAGCCCGAAGGCGCTGATGATCTCCTGCGCCGATTCGCGCGTGGTGCCGGAGCACATCATCCAGGCGAACCCGGGCGACCTGTTCGTCTGCCGCAACGCCGGCAACATCGTTCCGCCCTTCGCCACCCAGAATGGCGGCGTGTCCTCGACGGTGGAATATGCCGTGGCAGCGCTGGGCGTGCGCGACATCATCGTCTGCGGCCATTCCGACTGCGGCGCGATGAAGGCGCTGATGAACCCGGAAATGCTGGAAGGCATGCCGAACGTCACCGCCTGGCTGCGCCACAGCCACGCCGCCAAGTGCGTCGTCGACGGCGGCTATGACAATCTGCAGGGCGCCGATGCGGTCCGCACCGCCGCGCTCGAGAATGTCGTCGTCCAGCTGGCGCACCTGCGTACCCACCCGTCGGTCGCCGCCGGCATCGCCCGCGGCGAGATTGCGCTGCACGGCTGGTTCGTCGACATCGGCGCCGGCACGGTACTCGGCCTCGATGGTCAGAGCGGTCGTTTCATGCCGATCCGCGAAGATCGCCCGATGCCGGTGGCGCTGCCGGCCGGCCAGCGGCTGGCGCGCGACATCGAATATGCGGAGGCCGCGGAATGAACACGGTCGCTGAAGCACCGAAGCCCAAGAGCTTCGTGCGCGACTTCACGGCGTCCATCGTCGTGTTCCTGGTGGCGATGCCGCTCTGCATGGGCATCGCCATCGCCTCGGGCGTGCCGCCCGAAAAGGGCCTCGTCACTGGCATCATCGGTGGCCTGGTCGTCGGCTTTCTTGCCGGTTCGCCGCTCCAGGTGAGCGGCCCGGCAGCAGGGCTCGCCGTCATCGTGTTCGAGCTGGTGCGCGAGCAGGGGCTGTCCACGCTTGGGCCGATCCTGATCCTCGCCGGCGCCATCCAGGTGGTCGCGGGCGTGCTGCGCGTCGGTGGCTGGTTCCGCGCGATCTCGCCGGCCGTGGTGCACGGCATGCTCGCCGGCATCGGCATCCTGATCGTCGTCGGCCAGTATCACGTGCTGTTCGACGCCAAGCCGCTGTCGAGCGGCCTTGCGAATCTCGCGGCGATGCCCGGTCGTGTGCTGGGCCTGTCGAGCGACCTCGCCTCGACCGAAATGGCGCTGGGCCTGGGCCTTCTGACGATCGCGACGATGCTCGGCTGGGACAAGTTCAAGCCGGCCGCGGTCAAGCTGGTGCCCGGTGCGCTGGTCGGCGTGGTCGCGGCGACGCTGGTGGCGTTCAGCTTCGGCTTTGACGTGACGCGCGTGAGCGTGCCCTCGAACATCGTCTCGGCGATCGCGCTGCCGGAGAACGGCTTCTTCGCCAAGTGGATGGACCCGAGCGTCATCACCGCCGCAATCGCACTCGCCTTCATCGCCAGCGCCGAGACGCTGCTCTCGGCCGCAGCGGTCGATCGCATGCACGACGGCGTGCGCACCAACTACAACAAGGAACTGCGCGCGCAGGGCATCGGCAACCTGTTGTGCGGCGTTGCCGGCGCGCTGCCGATGACGGGTGTGATCGTCCGCAGCTCGGCAAACGTCCAGGCGGGTGCGCAGACGCGGCTTTCCGCGATCCTGCACGGCGCCTGGATCCTGGGCTTCGTTGCGCTGCTGCCCTGGCTGCTGCGCGAGATCCCGATGGCAGCGCTGGGTGCGGTGCTGGTGGTGACCGGCGCCAAGCTGGTCAACCTCAAGCATGTCCGCCACCTGTTCGCGCATTATGGCGTGCTGCCGGCGGCGATCTGGGCGGTAACCTGCCTGCTCGTCGTGACCGAGGACCTGCTCACCGGCGTGCTCGTCGGCATCGCGCTGTCGCTGCTCGAACTGGTGCCCAACCTTCGTCGTCTCGGCCTCAAGGTCGATCAGCAGGAGGAGGCGGGCGAACACCGGATCGCGCTGGCGGGCTCGGCAACCTTCATCACGCTGCCCAAGCTTTCGGACCGGCTGGAGTCGGTGCCGGGCGGCAAGTCGGTGCTGCTCGACGTGTCGCGGCTCGACGCGGTCGATCACAGCTGCGCCGAACTGCTCAAGGACTGGCTGCAGCGCCGTCGGGCCGGCGGATCGCCGGTCGATGTCCAGGGCGCCAGCGGCAAGACCGCGGTCCTCGCCGGCTAACAAGGGCACACCCCGAAGACCTGGGGCGGCTTCCACCAAGGAAGCCGCCCCATTTTTGTGTCAGATCTCCAGCTGGCTGCCGAGCTCGACGACGCGGTTGGTGGGG
>JAPJRE010000443.1 GCA_030824725.1 Sphingomonas sp. | reverse complement strand
TTAGAGACATTGTTGGCGTTGTGCTGCGAGGAGCTGCGCAGCGTAGGGCGGTCCTCCATCAGGCCGACATCAAGGATGTCCGGCACCATTGATCAGCCCACGCCCTGGTCGATCCAGCGGACGACATAGCCGAGGATGCCCTGGGCATTGTTGTCCAGCTCGCGCTCGACCTCCTCGGCGCTCCAGTTGCGCCCGGCGGCGAGCGGAACCGTCAGCAGGTCGGCGAGCGGGGGCAGGTCGGTCGGCAATGCGCGCTGGCAGGCGGCGACGTCGACCTGGTGATAATGCGTGGCATGCAGCGTCGCCGCGGTGGGACTCGGCACCCAGGCGGTGGTAGCGCCGCTCCTCGGATGGGCGACCTTCTGCGCGAGCATGTCGGCCATGCGATCGGGCGCCGCCCACATGCCCTTGCCGATCTGCGCGCGCCCGGCCAGCCCGCAGTCGAGACCGATGCGGACATTGCGCGCCTCATAGGCGGTGATCCAGCGCGCGACCTTCATCTCGCCCTTGGGCACCATGGCACCCGCGCGCATGCTGGTGTGGATCTCGTCGCCGGTGCGATCGAGGAAGCCGGTGTTGATGAAGAACAGCCGGTCCTTCAGCGCATGAATGCATGCGGCGAGATTGGCCGAGGTGCGGCGCTCCTCGTCCATCAGGCCGATCTTGATCGTGTTGCGCGCCAGGCCGAGCAGCCCTTCCACCGCGCCGTAGAGCCGATCGGCGAACGCACATTCCTCGGGCCCGTGCATCTTGGGCTTGACCACATAGATCGCGCCGGTGCGGCTGTTGCGGAAGCGGCCGAGTCCCTTCCCGTCATGCAAGCCGATCGCGGCGGTGACGATCGCGTCGAGAATGCCTTCCGGAGCCTCGCTGCCATCCGGCAGCAGCACGGCAGGCGTCGTCATCAGATGGCCGACGTTGCGGACGATCAGCAGCGCCCGGCCCGGCAGCGTGGTGCCGTCCGCCAACACGCGGTCGGGCGCCAAGGTCCGGGTGAGGCTGCGGCCGTTCTTCTCGAAGGTCTCGGCCAGATCGCCGCGCATCAGCCCGAGCCAGTTGGCATAGCCACGCAGCTTGTCCTCGGCGTCCACCGCGGCGACCGAGTCCTCGAGATCGATGATCGCGGTGAGCGCGGATTCGAGCAGTATATCGGCAACGTGCTCGGGATCGTCGCGGCCGATCGGATGGCCGGGATCGCGCACGATGGCGAAGTGTAGACCGTTCACCCCCCGATAATAGATCGTCTGCCGCGCCCCATCGGCGACGCTGCCGATTTCCGTCGCCGCCGGCAGTACCTGCTTGAGAAACCCGCGCGCCCAGGCGATGACCTGCGCGCCGCGCCCGGCATCATAGCCGCCGGGGCGCGCCGTACCCGGTATCGCATCGGTGCCGTACAACGCATCGTATAGGCTGCCCCAGCGCGCATTGGCGGCGTTGAGAACGAAGCGGGCATTGAGCGCCGGGACGACGAGCTGCGGTCCGGCGAGCGCCGCGATCTCCGCGTCGACCCCATCGGTCGCGATGGCGAAGGGTGCCGGCTCCGGCACCAGATAGCCGATGTCGCGCAAAAAGGCTTCGTCCGCCGGCTGGCCGCCCGCCAGCCGGGCGTCGATGGCGGCCTGCAAGGCGTCGCGCTTGGCCAGCAAGGCACGATTCACCTGGGCAAGATCCGCGAAGATCGCCGCCGCCCCCTCCCAGAAAGCCACAGCCTCCAGGCCGAGTGGCGGCAGCACCGCATCCTCGACGAAGCGCACCAGCGTCGTTGCAACCTTCAGTCCGGCGCGTTCGGCATAGTCAGTCACGGAGTCCTCCTTGCGGTTCTTCGCTACACGCCTGGGGAGGGCCCGCCCTGCTTACGCGAGGGCGTACGTGGCGATCAACCCCCGTCAATCGCCGTAGCCGCCGCCTCCATCCGCTCCAGCATCGCGGTCAGCTGCGCGCGCTCGGCGTCCGAAAAGCTGGCGAACAGCCGCCGCTCCAGGTCCAGCGCCTTGGGCGCGACCTGTTCGTACAGGTCCCAGCCCGCCGGGGTGAGCGCGACGAGGTGCGACCGCTGGTCGCTCGGGTTCGCCCCACGGCTAATCAGCCCACGCTCCACCAGGCTGATCGCGGCGCGGCTGACGGTCACCTTGTCCATCCGCGTCCGCCCGCACAGTGCCTGCTGGCTCATCGCTCCGCCCTCGGCCAGAACCGCCACGAGCCGCCATTCCGGAATGCGCAAGCCGAATAAGGTTCGGTAGGCACTGGCCACCGCGTCCGACACGGCATTGGAGGCGATTGATAGCCGATAGGGCAAAAACTCGTTTAATTTCAATGTTGTCATCTTCTCCCCTCTATGCTGGTTAACCATGCCGCAAGCGACAACGCTGACAGGTTGCATTTTTTGCAATGATACCGGTAACAGTTCGCACTTGCAGCAGATAGCCGTGCGGTGCAGGAAGATCGGGCCTTTCAGGCATCCTCTCCTAAGACTTTCAAAGGCCGTCCCTCGGGACGGTCTTTTTTTTGGCCCGCTTGCCGCCGCGGCTCAATGCTCGATCGGCACGAGCCTCACCACGATCGGCTCGGCGGAGGGCACCGCGGGCGGAAAGCAGTGCGGCCCCAGCCACACCGCCCAGGCCCCCGCAGCCAGCATCACGCCGAACGGCAGCCGGTCGGTGGCACGCACCCGCCGGCCCGCGCTCAGCATCCCCAACACCGCCGCAAGGCCGATCAGGCTCGCGGCGAGCAGCGCCAGCGGCAGGTTCTGCCAGCCGAGCCAGCAGCCGATCGCGCCGAACAGCTTCGGGTCGCCGCCGCCCAGCCCCTGTCGTCCCCGCAAGCGCTTATAGGCGAATGCCACGAGCCACAGCACGGCGAAGCCGCCCGCGCCGCCGATCAGCCGATCCGTCAGCGACGGCGACAGGTCCAGCGCGCCGGCGGCCAGCCCGGTCGCGGCAAGCGCAGCGTTCAACCCGTTCGGCAGCCAGAAGGCGGCAAGATCGAGCGCGGCGAGCGCAAGCAACAACCAGCCGAACACGGCACCGGCCGCCCCCTCCACGCCGGGGGCGACCACCCCGGAGACGACGCCGATCGCCAGGCCGATCACCTCGGTGAGCCAATGACTCGGTGCGATCGCCCCGCCGCAGCGGCGGCACCGCCCCTGCTGCAGCG
>JAPJRE010000442.1 GCA_030824725.1 Sphingomonas sp. | reverse complement strand
ACCATGTGCTGCCCGAGCTGAAGGGCGTCGGCGTCTATGCCGGCGGCGGCAATGGCGAACCGTTCGTGACGACGCCGACCGCGCAGCCGATGCGGATGGTCGACCTGCTCCGCCACACTGCCGGCCTCACCTATGGCTTCCAGGAGCGCACACCGGTCGACGCCGCCTATCGCGCCGAGCGGATCGAGAGCTGGCACGGCAACCTGACGCTCGACCAGTTCGTTGCCACGCTCGGCACGCTGCCGCTGGAATTCTCGCCGGGCGAGGCCTGGACCTATTCGGTCGCCACCGACGTGCTGGGCGCGGTGGTCGAGCGGCTTTCGGGGCTGACGCTCGACCGCTTCTTCGCCGAGCGGATCTTCGCGCCGCTGGGGATGCACGACACCTTCTTCCAGGTGCCGGCGGACAAGGTCCACCGCCTGGCCGATTGCTGGACGATGAAGGAGGGCGAAGGCCGCGTGCTGTACGATCGCGGCGAGGCCTCCGCCTGGTCGCGCTTCCCGCGGCTGCTCTCGGGCGGCGGCGGGCTGGTCTCGACCGCGCTCGATTATCACCGCTTCAACATACTGATGCTGAACGGCGGCGCGCTCGACGGCGTGCGGCTGGTCTCGCCCAAGACCGTCCAGCTGATGACGATCAACCACCTGCCCGGCGGCCGCGACCTCGCCAGCCTGTCGCGCGGGCTGTTCAACGAGACGACCAATGCCGGGGTCGGCTTCGGCCTGGGCTTCGCGATCACCATGGACGTCGCCAGGACGATGATCCCGGGCTCGGCCGGCGAATTCTACTGGGGCGGCATGTTCTCCACCGCTTTCTTCGTCGATCCCGTCGAGCGGCTCTCGATGGTGTTCATGACCCAATTCTCGCCGTCGATGCTCTACCCGATAAGGCGCGAGCTGAAGACGCTGATCTATTCGGCGCTCACCCGATGAGCGCCCCTCTCCCCCTCCCGGCCCTGGCCGGAACTGCGAACTAGGAGTTCGAACGCATGTCCGTGATTACCACCAGCCGTCAGGGCGATGTCCTGATCCTCACCTCCGACAATCCGCCGGTGAACGCGCTCGGCGCGGCGGTGCGGCAGGGGCTGCAGGCCGGCATTGAGGAAGCCAAGGCTGACGACAGCATCAAGGCGGTCGTCATTATCTGCGCCGGCAAGACCTTCTTTGCGGGTGCCGACATCACCGAGTTCGGCAAGGCGATGGCCGAGCCGTCGCTGCCGGTGCTGGTCGACCAGATCGAGGCGCTCGACAAGCCGGTGATCGCCGCCGTCCACGGCACCGCGCTCGGCGGCGGCTGCGAAGTGGCGCTGGCGTCGCATTATCGCATCGCGGTGCCCTCGGCGAAGTTCGGCCTGCCCGAAGTGAAGCTCGGCATCCTCCCCGGCGCGGGCGGCACCCAGCGCATGCCGCGCGTCGCGGGCGTCGAAGTCGCGCTGGAGATGGCGACCAAGGGCGATCCGATCTCGGCCAGCCATGCGAAGGACGCGGGGCTGGTCGACCGGCTCGCGGGCGAGGACAGCCTGCTCGCCGACGCCGTTGCCTTCGCGAACGAGGTGATCGGCCAGCCGGTCTCGCGCTCCAGCGAGCGCCCGGTCACCGTCGATGCGGAGACCTTCGCCAAGTTTCGCGCCGCCAACGCCAAGCGCTTCCGCGGGCTCGACGCGCCCAACACGATCATCGACATCATCGAACAGACCGCCGGCAAGCCTTATGCCGAGGGCGTCCAGGCCGAGCGCATGGGCTTCATGAAGCTGATCATGGGGCAGCAGTCGGCAGCGCTGCGCCACATCTTCTTCGCCGAGCGCAAGGCGGCCAAGATCGACGGCATCGCCGACGATATCCAGCTGCGCGACATTCGCCGCGTCGGCGTGATCGGTGCCGGCACGATGGGCGGCGGGATCAGCATGAACTTCCTGTCGGCGGGCGTGCCGGTCACCATCGTCGAGATGGCGCAGGACGCCCTCGACCGCGGCACCGGGGTGATGCGCAAGAATTACGAGGCGACCGCCGCCAAGGGCCGCATGACCGCCGAACAGGTCGAAAAGGCGATGGGCCTCTTGAAGCCCACGCTCGACTTCGACGATCTCGCCGAGTGCGACCTGATCATCGAGGCCGTCTATGAGAGCATGGACGTGAAGAAGGACGTGTTCGGCCGGCTCGACACAATCGCCAAGCCGGGCGCGATCCTTGCCTCCAACACCAGCTATCTCAACATCGACGAGATCGCCGCCGCCACCAGCCGCCCGCAGGACGTGGTGGGGCTGCACTTCTTCTCGCCGGCCAATGTCATGAAGCTGCTGGAGATCGTCCGCGGTGCCGAGACCGCCGACGATGTGCTGGCGACCGCCATGGCGCTGTCGAAGAAGATCAAGAAGGTCGCGGTGATCGCGGGCGTCTGCTACGGCTTCATCGGCAACCGCATGCTGATGCCGCGCCAGGTGGAAGCCACCAAGATGCTGCTCGAAGGCGCGACGCCCGAGCAGATCGACAAGGTGCATGTCGCCTTCGGCATGCCGATGGGGCCGTTCCAGATGGCCGACCTTGCCGGCGTCGATATCGGCTGGCACCGCGATCCCCACCGCATCGAGAATATCCGCGACGCGCTCGCCGCCGAAGGCCGCTGGGGCCAGAAGAAGGGCGCTGGCTTCTACGATTATGACGAGAAGCGCCAGCCTTCGAACAGCCCGCGCGTCGCCGAGCTGATCGAGGAATGGCGCGGCAAGCTGAACGTGCCCAGCCACGAGATCACCGAGGAGGAGATCGTCGTCCGCACGCTCTACACCATGGTCAACGAAGGCGCGCTGATCCTGGCGGAAGGCATGGCCCAGCGGGCGAGCGACATCGATGTGGTGTGGGTCTATGGCTATGGCTGGCCCCCGTACCGCGGCGGGCCGATGTTCTGGGCGGATACCGAAGGCCTCAAGAAGATCGTCGAGGGGCTGGAGAAGTACGGCTTCGATGTCGCCCCGCTGCTCCGCGACAAGGCGGAGAAGGGCGAGAAGTTCAACCGGTGACCAATTACTGTCCCTCTCCCGCTGGGAGAGGGAGGGAGGCGCGCGGCGCCGGAAGGGTGCGGGTGAGCGGGATAATCGGCTAACATGGCCCCCCTCACCCTCCCACCGCCTGACGGCGGCGGGCCCCTCCCTCTCCCAAGGGG
>JAPJRE010000441.1 GCA_030824725.1 Sphingomonas sp. | reverse complement strand
GACCGACAAGGAATACCAGATCATGCGCAACGCATCGATCGCGTGTCTCCGGGAGATCGGCGTCGAGACCGGCGGTTCGAACGTGCAGTTCGCGGTCAATCCGAAGGACGGCCGCCTGATCGTGATCGAGATGAACCCACGCGTCAGCCGTTCCTCGGCGCTGGCGTCCAAGGCGACCGGCTTCCCGATCGCCAAGGTCGCGGCCAAGCTGGCGGTGGGCTATACGCTCGACGAGATCGACAACGACATCACCGGCGCGACGCCGGCGAGCTTCGAGCCGACGATCGACTACGTCGTCACCAAGATCCCGCGCTTCGCCTTCGAGAAGTTCAAGGGCGCCGAGGCGGTGCTGGGCACGGCGATGAAGTCGGTCGGCGAAGTGATGGCGATCGGCCGCTCGATCCATGAATCGATCCAGAAGGCGCTGCGCGGGCTGGAAACCGGCCTCAGCGGCTTCAACGATGTCGACCGGCTGGTCGGTGCGCCGCGCGACGTGATCGAGGCGGCGCTGACCGTGCGCTCGCCCGACCGGCTGCTGATCGCCGCGCAGGCGATGCGCGAGGGCTTCAGCGTCAAGGAGGTCCAGCGCTTCACCAGCTACGACCCCTGGTTCCTCGAGCGGATCGCCGAGATCCTCGACGCCGAGAAGGACGTCGCGACCAACGGCCTGCCGCGGGACGCGGCCGGCATGCGCCGCCTCAAGGCGATGGGCTTCAGCGACAAGCGGCTCGCCTATCTGGCGCTCAAGTCGGTCAATCTCCGCGCGGGCAGCGAAGCGATGGCGCGCAGCTCGGGGCTGATCGGCGAGGTGGCCAATGCCATCTCCGGCGGGGTGACCGAGGCCGAGGTGCGCAAGCTGCGCCACCGGCTGGGCGTGCGCCCGGTGTTCAAGCGGATCGACACCTGCGCGGCCGAGTTCGAGGCGAAGACGCCCTATATGTACTCGACCTATGAGGCGCCGAGCTTCGGCGAGCCCGAGAACGAGGCCGAGCCGAGCGACCGCCGCAAGGTGGTGATCCTCGGCGGCGGCCCGAACCGGATCGGGCAGGGCATCGAGTTCGACTATTGCTGCTGCCACGCCTGCTTCGCGCTGGCCGATGCGGGCTATGAGACGATCATGGTCAACTGCAATCCGGAGACGGTGAGCACCGACTATGACACCTCGGACCGGCTCTATTTCGAGCCGCTGACCGCCGAGGACGTGCTCGAGATTCTCGAGGTCGAGAAGTCGAAGGGCGAGCTGGTCGGCGTGATCGTCCAGTTCGGCGGCCAGACCCCGCTCAATCTCGCCAAGGCGCTGGAGGATGCGGGCATCCCGATCCTCGGCACCAGCCCCGACGCGATCGACCTGGCCGAGGACCGCGAGCGCTTCGCCGATCTCGTCGCCAAGCTGGGCCTCAAGCAGCCCGCCAACGGCATCGCCCGCAGCCGCGACGAGGCGGTGCGGGTGGCCGAGCGGATCGGCTATCCGGTGCTGATGCGGCCGAGCTATGTGCTGGGCGGCCGGGCGATGGAGATCGTCGACAGCCTCCAGCAGCTCGACGACTATATCCAGACTGCGGTGCAGGTCTCGGGCGACTCGCCGGTGCTGATCGACCAGTATCTCCGCGACGCGATCGAGGTGGACGTGGACGCGATCGCCGACGGCACCGATGTGGTCGTCGCGGGCGTGCTCCAGCATATCGAGGAAGCCGGCGTCCATTCGGGCGACAGCGCCTGCTCGATCCCGCCCTACAGCCTGCCCAAGGAGATCATCGCCGAGATCGAGCGGCAGACCGTGGCGCTGGCGCGTGCGCTCAAGGTCAAGGGGCTGATGAACATCCAGTTCGCGGTCAAGGACGGCGAGGTCTACCTGATCGAGGTCAACCCGCGCGCCAGCCGCACCGTGCCCTTCGTCGCCAAGGCGATCGGGGCGCCGATCGCCAAGACCGCGAGCCGGGTGATGGCGGGCGAGAAGCTGGCGACCCTGCCCAAGATCGACCGCGACATCGATTACATCGCGGTCAAGGAAGCGGTGTTCCCCTGGGCGCGCTTCCCCGGCGTCGATCCGGTGCTCTCGCCCGAGATGAAGTCGACCGGCGAGGTGATGGGCATCGACCGCGACTTCGCGACCGCCTTCGCCAAGTCGCAGCTCGGCGCGGGCACGGTGCTGCCCGATGGCGGCACGGTGTTCGTCAGCGTCAAGCAGGGCGACAAGGCGGTGGTGCTGCCGGGGGTGAAGATCCTGGCCGATCTCGGCTTCAAGATCATCGCGACCAGCGGCACGGCCGAGTTCCTGGCGGCCGAGGGGATCGCGGTGGAGACGGTGAACAAGGTGGCGCAGGGCCGCCCGCACATCGTCGACCGGATCCAGGATGGGGACGTCGCGCTGATCTTCAACACCACCGAAGGCTGGCAGTCGCTCAAGGACTCGATGAGCATCCGCGCCTCGGCGCTGGCGCAGAAGGTGCCCTATTTCACCACGGCACCGGGCAGCGTGGCGGCGGCGCGGGCGATCGCGGCGATGCGCAGCAACCCGATCGAGGTGCAGCCGATCCAGGCGTATTTCGCTTCGCGGGGGTGAGTTGCCGTTGGGGAGGGGCTGCGTTCCCCTCCCGCATGCGGGAGGGGAACGAACGTCCTCAAGAGCAGGGCAAAATATTACTTCTCCGTCCCCCGCCTTGATGTTTTTCGTGCCCCGACTTACTATTCGCGTTCGCACAATGGATTTCCCCAACCGATGTAAGTGTGCGGACGTCGTTTTCGGGCGACGGTCGGTACCGGGGGCGTATTGAAGGACAAGGGCGTTATGGCGACCGTCGAGAAGATGCCGATGCTGGCGGAAGGCTATCAGAAGCTCAGCGAGGAGCTGAAGCGGCTGAAGGCCGAGCGGCCGTTGATCGTGGACGCGATCGAGGAAGCGCGCGCTCATGGCGACCTCTCCGAAAACGCCGAGTACCACGCCGCCAAGGAGCGCCAGGGCCAGGTGGAGGCGACCATCGCCGACATCGAGGACAAGCTCAGCCGTGCGCAGATCATCGATCCCAAGGAGCTTTCGGGCGACAAGGTCGTGTTCGGCGCGACGGTGACGCTGCTCGACGAGGACGACAAGCCGGTGACCTACCAGATCGTCGGCCAGACCGAGGCGGATGCGAGCAAGGGCCGTATCTCCTACAAC
>JAPJRE010000440.1 GCA_030824725.1 Sphingomonas sp. | reverse complement strand
GAAATATCACGATTACGACAGCGAAATCAGCGACTTACTTGGAGAATGTGGGCTGAAGACGGCCCTCCAGCTGCGCGATCGTCTTGGAGACCGCGGGCTGCCCCACGTTGAGATGCCGCGCCGCCGCCGAAAAGGAGCCGGTCTCCACCACCCGCACGAAGGTGGCCATTGCCTGATATCGGTCCACGTCATTCCTCCTCGGAATGGACGTTATCGCGCAGGCGCGGCTGCCATGTCCACAACAGAAGAGGCATTTCGTCGACACGTCTTCGGATCCGCCGAGGCGAACAAGGAGACCGTCGATGCTGACATGGCTAATGCGGACCAGCGCCGCACCCGCGGTCCTCGACGGGCTGCTCGCCTACCAGAGCACCGGCAGCCCGATCCCGGCGATCGTCGCGATGGCCGCCCCGCTGCTCCGCGCCCGTCTCCACTCCAGGAAGGACTCCCATGCTTGACGTCTATGCCTTCGCCACGCCCAACAGCATCAAGGTGCCGATCGCACTGGAAGAACTGGGCCTCGACTATGCCCTGCACGCGGTGAACATCCGCAAGGGCGAGCAGAAGCTGCCCGATTTCCTCGCGCTCAATCCGAACGCCAAGGTTCCGGTGCTGGTCGATAACGAGCTGGTGCTCACCGAATCCGCCGCGATCCTCGTCTATCTCGCCGAGAAGGCCGGCAGGCTGCTCCCCGCCTCGGGCGAAGAGCGGGCGCGCGTGTTCGAGCAATTGTTCTTCCACGCCTCCGGCCTGAGCCCCGCCTTCGGCCAAGCGGGCTTCTTCCAGCGCCTCGCCGCCGAGCCGCAGCCGCTCGCCATCGAACGCTTCTCCGGAGAGGCGAATCGCACCGTCGCGGTGCTCGACGCGGTACTGGCGACACGCCGCTTCGCCGCCGGCGACGCCTTCACCATCGCCGACATCGCCCATTTCGGCTGGCTGTGGCGTCGCGAGTTCGCCGGGGTCGGGCTGGAAGCAGCCCCCAACGTCGCCCGCTGGTACGCCGAGGTTGAGCAGCGCCCCGCCGTCCGGCACGCCGTCGCCCGTGCCGAGGCGCTGGTGCCGGTCGCCGCCTGAACGACCGTCGAGGAGAACATCCCATGCCCAAATTGTTCACGCCGGTCCGCGCCGGCGCCCTCTCGCTCGGCCACCGCGTGGTCATGGCACCGCTCACCCGGATGCGCGCTGGTCCGGGGGACCGCCCTAGCGCGCTGATGCGGGACTATTACACCCAGCGCGCCTCCGCGGGCGGGCTGATCGTCTCCGAGGCGACCCCGATCTCGCGTCAGGGCTATGGCTATGCCGGGGCGCCGGGCATCTATGGCCTGAACCGGGTGCGCAGGCTGGCGCCTCCCAACGCCTGCTGGTCGACCAGCAGCCGCTTCAGTCATCCCGCGGCGTAGAAAGCGTTGCGGTGATCCCACCGGGCGCCAGGGTTTGGATTGCGATGGGCCACACCGACATGAGAAAGAGCATGCAGGGGCTGGCGCTCATGATGCAGCAGCAGTTCCACCTCGAATCCTTTCGACCAGGTGTAGTACGGGCTCTGAGCGATGCCTTCCTTGCGGCACAACGCGGCGATGCTGTCTTCGCCGCGCAGTCCTTCCAGCACGATCCGGATCTTGTCTTCGACCGAGACGTGCCGGCGTGTCGCACGTCGAATGTCCTTCACCACCCGCCCGGCAGGGGCCTTCGGCGCCGATTGCTGCAAGGAGGATTTTAATCACAACCTCAAATCTGTGCCATAGGCGCTGACGGTGGACAGTCGATCTTGAGCTCCAGCTCGATGTCCGCGTTCGCACGCAGAAGGGCGGGCACCTGCCGCGCCAGCCTGGCGCGGAGGAAGGGCGCCGGCGCGCTCAACCGGATACGCCCGCCGGATCCGCTGGCCCGCGCATGGGTCGAGAATGGCCTCGAGCCTTTCCGCCTCGCAGAGCAGGTCGCACGCGCCTTCGAGCAGGCGTTCGCCCTCGGGCGTCAGCGCGATCGCATGGGTGGTGCGATGGAGCAGCCGCACCCCGTTCGCCTTCTCGGAGCGCGAGACGGCCTTGGGCAGTGCCGAGGTCGTCGTCCCCGCGCGGCGCGCCGGAGGATCGATCGATGACGCCCGCCGCCCTCCCGTCCGCTCGGCTCGGCGTCACCTTCATCCTGGGCGATGCGCCGTTGACCGCGCTGATTCAGGCGACCGTGCCGAACCATCGGCGGGGCCGCGCGTTGGTGCTGCTCGGCACGATGAGGGGCCTTGCCGCCCCCGTCGGCCTGCTCGCAGCCGTGCCGCTCGGCGACCGCCTCGGCGTGCGCTGGCTGTTCGTGCTCACGGGAAAATTGGGGACGTTCGTGTGCCAGAGCATCGGCTTGCCCGAGAAGGCATCGTGATGAACCGCAAGAAGCTGTTGCTGCTGTATCGCGAAGCGAATCTGCGGGTGCGTCGTCGCCCGGTTCGCAAGCGAGCGATGGAAAGGCGGGCAGCGATGACGCTGCTGCAGGGGCCCAACCATCGCTGGAGCCCGGATTTCGCGAGCGAAACGTTGGTGTGCAGCCGGCGTATCCGCATCCTTGCCGCCCTCGATGACTTCACGCGGGAGAAGCTCGCGCTGGTGGCCGATGGTTAACGACTGCCTCCTGGCCTGGGCGATCGGCGTCGCCATCCTTCTCGTCATCGGCCTTCTGTTCCTGTCCTGCCACCGGGAGCGGGAGTGCGTGAACTGCGGTGACCCCGTGGGAGAGGGGGAGACGATTTGCCCAAAATGCGCGGGGAAGTGGGCGTGATCCCGTCTCCGGACCCTCGGCGCTGTCTGCATTGCCTACGGAAGCTGCAATCGATCCGGGAGCGCAATCCCAACGCCCCGTGCCGCAAGCCGAGCTCGTCGCCACGCGCGACATATCGGCGAGCGTTCTCGCAAGCATTTATCCCTCCCGGCGGCCGTCTGCACCGATCTCCCGGGCGCGGTTGCCCTGGCGCGGCGGTGTTGCCGCCATAGCAACGTGGCCCGATCAACGGGCCCGGGTCGCGACGAAGCGCCAGTCGGCGATCGCGGCGAAGCGATGCGGCTTGGCGCGGCGGGCGCAGAGACGCTGGGAGCAGGATCGAGTTGCCACCATGTCCACACCAGCCAATGTCCAGCGCCGGTTGAACCTGCTGCATTTCGCGCGGGTGGTGGATGCCGGCTCGTTCGCGGAGGCGGC
>JAPJRE010000439.1 GCA_030824725.1 Sphingomonas sp. | reverse complement strand
CACCACGCCGGCATAGAAATGCCGATAGTCGCCGCGCTCGGAAGCGATCGTCTCGCGCGTGCCGTCCGGCAGCGTGAGCACGCCGTGCTGCGCCGGATCCTCCACGCCGTGGCCAGGATCCAGCACCGATCCGCCGGCGCGCATCGCGGCTTCCTGCGGATCAAGACCATATTTCACGAAGCTGCCCCCGCGCCCGTGCAGCGCGAAGCGCGGCCGCGGCGCCGCAATCATCCGCGAGCTCGCCAGCACCACGCGCCGCGCGCCGTAGAACAGCGTCACGCGGAAGTAATCGTCGACCGGACTGTTGCCGCGCTGGGAGGCAAGGTCCCCTTCCACGGCTTCCGGCATGCCGAACAGCACGAGCGCCTGGTCGAGCATGTGCGGCCCCAGGTCGAGCAGCTGCCCCGCCCCCTCTGCCTCCTTCCAGGCCTGCGACAATTCGGGCCGGAAGCGAACCCAATGCGCTTCGAACAACAGGATCTCGCCCAGCCGCCCGCTCGACACCAATGCCTGCACGGCCAGGAAATCACTGTCCCAGCGCCGGTTGTGGAACGGCACCAGCCGCCGCCCCGCCGACTCGGCCCGCGCGATCAGGGCCTGTGCCTCGGCCGCGCCGGGCGTCAGCGGCTTGTCGATCACGACATGCTTGCCCGCGGCCAACGCCGCGTCGGCCAGCGCGAAATGGGTGGGATTGGGCGTGGAGACGACGATCAGTTCGATACCCGGATCGGCGATCAGCGCCTCTGCGGTGGTTGCCGGCACGCCGGGATAGGCAGCCGCCACCGCCTCGCTCCGCGACGTCGCGACGGCGGCCAGTTCGAGCCCATCCACTGCCGCGATCAGCGGTGCGTGAAAGGCGGTGCCGCCTAGGCCGAAGCCGATAAGGCCGGTGCGGATCATGCGGGTCTCCCGTTGGCGTTCGCTCGCGGCCTACCGGCAAGCGCCCAACTTTCCAAGCAATCCCCGCACGATGGTCGGACCGGCGGCGTGCCTCAGCGGAGCGGCGGGGCAGCGCCGATATGGGCCGCCGCAGCATCCGCCAGCCGTCGCAGCTCGACGCGCTGCCGGAACGACGCAGGTCCGTGCGGCCGCCGGTCGACGCCGCACAAGGCGCCGATCGCGAAGGGTCCGCTCCGCACGACAGCGCCGGTGTAATGACGGACCATGGGCCCGCCGCACACCAGCGGATTGGCGCGAAAACGCGGATCGGCCCGCAGGTCTGGCACGCTCAGTAAGCCGTCGGGTGCGGCAATCGCGTGCGAACAGAACGCGATCGAACGCGGCAGCGTCGTCGGATCGATCCCGATCGCGCTGACAACGCGCAGCCTGTCGCCATCGGCCAGCGTCAGCATTGCGATCGGGGTGTGCAGCAGCCGGCAGACCGCGCCGAGCAATTCGCGCAGCACGGTATCGTCGGCCGAAATCGGCGGAACGTCGTCCACCACATGCTGCCGCGCGCGCTCGTCCTCGGGGCGGAACGCCGCGGAGAAGAAGTGCAGGCTCATGCTGCCCGCCGCACCGCGCTGGCCGCGTCGAACGCGATGCGGATCGCGTTCTTGCCGTTGCGCTTCACTTCCAGCATCGCCTCGTCCGCCAGCCCGATCATGTGCTCGGTGTCGCACGCCGCAGCGGCATCGATCACCACTGCGCCCATGCTGCAGGTCACGCCATGTCCCGTCGAGCGCAGCGCCTCGCTCAGCCGGGCGTGCAGACTCTCGGCCACCTGCTCCGGCGCCGCCCCGGGTTCGATCGCCAGGAAGGCGCAGAATTCGTCCCCGCCCAGGCGGGCGAACAGATCGTCCGGCCGCATCCGTGTCCGCGCCTCGTCGGCGAAGCGACGCAGAACCAGGTCGCCGGCCGCATGACCATGGCGATCGTTGACGGCCTTGAAGCCGTCCAGATCCATGTAGAGCAGCAACAGGGTGGCGCCCCGGCGGCGGCCGATATGGGCGACCCGTTCGAGCTGGCTGCGAAAGGCGCCGCCATTGAGCGACCGGGTGAGATAATCGGTGGAGGCGCGCCACAATTCGGCGTCGATCGTATGGCGCAAGGTCGCCACCATCAGCACCACCATGATCGCGCCGGCACCCCGCGTCAGGGTGTTCCAGACCACAATCGGCGTCGAGAGCGCATGCAGGTCGGCCGTGGGGATGGAGCCGAAGCCGTTGAGGGTGGAGCCGAGCGCGATCGAGAACAGCGCGACGGCGATGCCGGCGCGCTCGCGCAGCATCCACGCTGCGAGAATGTCGACGAAGAGATAGCCGATGGTCAGCGATACCGCCGGCCCGGTCGCCCAGTCGGCAAAGATCGTCACAAACATCGCCAGGCCGACAACGACCCACGCTTGCATGCGGCGCAATCGCATCGTCCATCGGAAACTGCGCATCATCGCTCTGATCAAGGCCGATTGCGGCGGCGGTGCCTTCACGCGATCAAACTCCCCCAACGCCTGATTCCCCCTTTACCGCGCAATGGTTTAACGGCTCCGAAACACAGGCGACTTCATCCTGCCGCTCAGGAAAACTACGGGTGCGGAATCGCGCGCCCGCGTCGTTGTGCGCCCGGCCGGGACGACAACGGCTCCAACCGCATCCGCGCCGCCGCCGGTCGTGCCGATGCCCCTAGGAGCGTCGGCGATCCATGCCTATACCCGAAGGATGACCGCATCCCTGTTTCAGATCGACCCGCGCGATCCCGTCGCTACCGCGCTTCGCCCGCTTCGCGCCGGGGAAATAGCTCTTGGCGTCACGATCACGGCGGACGTGCCCCAAGGCCATAAGGTCGCGCTGCGGGCGATCGCGGCCGGCGACCCCGTGCACAAGTTCGGCTTCCAGATCGGTAGAGCCACGCAAGCGATCGCGCCGGGCGAGCATGTCCACACGCACAATGTGGCGACGGCACTGGAGGCGAGCGGGAGCTATGCCTATCGGCCCGCCCTCGAAGGAGCCGCTGCCGCCGATCATGGCCGCTTCCTTGGGTATCGCCGTGCCGATGGTCGCGTCGGCACCCGCAACGAGATCTGGATCCTGCCGACGGTAGGGTGTGTGGGTCGCACCGCGGAGAAGATCGCCGAGCAGGCATCGCGGCGCTTCGCCGGTAGGGTCGACGGCATCCATGCCTTTGCCCACCCCTTTGGCTGCTCGCAGCTGGGCGACGATCTGCAGGGCACGCGCGCCATCCTCACC
>JAPJRE010000438.1 GCA_030824725.1 Sphingomonas sp. | reverse complement strand
GAGTCATTGCCCTCTCCTCTGTATGAACGCGGCACCGTTGACGCCGCAGTGCAGGGGCGACCCTTTCCCGGCCAGCAGTGTAGCGAGCAATGCCGAGGCCTGGCGACCACGACTCTCTCCGTTCCGGCGGCACCGCCCCCCCAATCCGCTCGGGACCGGAGCGTTTCCGCCTCAGCCCGCAGTCTGCCGCTCGACCAGTCGCAATGCCGGGCGGGGACTGAGCCCGAACATCCGCCGCGCCGTTCCGGCGACGAAGCGCGGGAATTCGCGGCGCTCGACCGGCGCGTCGAGCCCCTCCGCCTGCAGCGCCCAGAGCCGCTGGAAGGCCCCGCCCGCGCGCAGCAGCGACAGCGGCGCGCCATCCTCGACGATCCGGCCCTGCTCGACGACGATGACGCGATCGAAGCCGACCACGGTCGACAGACGGTGCGCCACTGCCAGCACCGTGCGGTGCGCCATCAGCGCGTCGAGCGCCTGCTGCACCTCGATCTCCGAACCGGTGTCCAGTGCCGAGGTCGCTTCGTCGAGCAGCACGATCGGCGCCTTGCTCAGGAAGGCGCGGGCGATGCCGATGCGCTGGCGCTGGCCGCCCGACAGGTTGGTGCCCCGCTCGCCGACGATCGTGTCATAGCCCTTGGGCAGCAGCGCGATGAAGCCCGCGCAGTGCGCCGCCTCGGCCGCCGCGCGCACCTCCGCGTCGGTCGCGTCGGGGCGGGCGAACCGGATATTCTCGAGGATCGAGCGGTGGAAGAGCAGCACTTCCTGCGGCACCACGGCGACCGCCTGGTGCAGGCTGTCCTGCGTCACCCGGTCGATCGGCTGGCCGTCGATCAGCACTCGACCCGCCTGCGGATCGTGCAGGCGCTGGACGAGCTGGAGGATCGTCGACTTGCCGGCGCCCGAGGGGCCGACGATGCCGATCTTCTGGCCAGGTGCCACCTCCAGCGAAAGGTCGTGCAGCACCGGGCGGCCGGGATGGTGGCCGAAGGTGAGGCCCTCGATCCGCACTTCGCCCTTCTCAGCCTGGAGCGGCACCGCGTCGGGCGCGTCTTCCAGCGCATGGGGCGCGCCGACGATCTCCAGCGTCTCGCGCAGATAGCTGAACTGCTGGCTAGTATCGATCAGCGCCATGGCGAGGTCGCGCGAGCCGTTGAGCATGCGGAAGGTCATCGCGCTGACGACGACGACGTCGCCCGCGGTGATGCCGCCCGCAATCCAGCGCTCGACCGCCCAGACCAGCGCGCCGCCGACCAGGATCACCAGCGCGACGTCGTGGAGCGCGCGGATCCGCTCGACGAACATCCAGCCGCGCTTCTGCGCCGCCGCCTCGGTCTGGAAGAAGCCGGCGAGCCGCTCGGACTCGCGGCGGCGGGCGCCGAACGACTTGATCGCGGCGATATTGCCGACCAGGTCGACCAGCTCGCCGCCGCTCTCACTGGCGGCGCGGGCAAAGGCCTTGTGATATTTGTCGCCGCGCATGCCGAGGAAGACCAGGCCGGTGCTCGCCGCCACGAAGATGCCGGTGATCGCCACCGCCATGCGCCAGTCGATCGCAAGGAAGATCAGCAGCGCGCCGCCGAACGCAATCAGCGGGGGCGTGATCTCCATCAGGATGCGGTGGGTGAGCGCCTGGAACGAACCGGTCAGCGCGCCGACGCGGTGCCCCAGCGAGCCGCCGCGCTGGTTCTGGAAGAAGCCGATATGATGGCCGGTCAGATAGTGGAACATGTCGAGCCGGATGCGCACGCCGCTCGCCACGGTGATGTTGCACAACAACATCGCCGCGCCGCGGACCAGCCCGTTCTCGATCGCCACCAGGCCGACAAATGCCGCGAGCGCGAAGTACACCGCCGCGTGCGACGGCGCCGCGACCGTCATCGAATCGATCAGCAGCTTCATCGCGTACTGCACGCCCACCGCGCTGGAGGCGCCGCCCACGACGAGCAGCGCAAGCAGCGCAAAGGCCAGCGGCCGCCGCGTGACATAGTGGAGCAGGAACCGAGCCGGGCTCTTCAGAAACGGCATGTCGTTCCCCTTCGGGGTTTCCGGGCGCTGCATTGCAACAATCATGCGACCCAAAAGACCCATTGGGCCATGAACCCTGGGTGAACTTTGCGACATAAGCAGATGAGCGGAGAAATTGCGGCGACGAAATGCGGCAGAATCTGGGCAGGCACTGCCCGAGTCAGCGCTCCTGAAGCACCGCCACCGCCCCGCCCGTCGCCGCGAGAGTGAGCGTCAGCGCCGCGTCGCGCGACACGTGCTTGGTCTCCACCTGCACCGCGTCGGGGGCAGCCCCGTCGCTCCAGATCCGCGCCTCGGCGCCGCGTGGCCCAAGGAAGTCGAGCGGCACGGAGACGGTCCGCGCCTTCCCGTCGTTCATCGCGCCGAGATACCAGCTCTTCCCCTTGCGCCGGGCGAGCACGATGTACGCACCCGTCTCGCCGGCAAGGAAGCGCGTCTCGTCCCAGCTGGTCGGCACCTGGCGAAGGAAGTCGAAGCCGGCGGGGCTGGCGGCATAAGTGTCCGGGCTGTCCGCCACCGCCTGCAGCGGCGAGAGGAAAACGACATACATCGCCAGCCCGTGCGCCCGCGTCGACTGCACCATCGGCAGGTCGCCGCGCATGCGGAAATCGGCAGGGGCGACGTTGCGGAAGCCGCCGGGGGTATAGTCCATCGGCCCCAGCAGCCCGCGGGTATAGGCGAGCATCACATCATTGCCCGCGGTCGCCCGCGTGCTCCACTTGTTGTATTCGGCGCCCATCACGCCTTCCTGGGTGACGAAATTGGGCCAGGTGCGGGTAAGCCCGCGCGGCGCGAAGGCACCGTGCAGATCGACCATCAGGTGGTGGCGAGCAGCCGCGCCCAGCAGCTTCTGGTACCAGTTGACCATCCACTGGTCATCGCGTTCCATGAAGTCGATCTTGATGCCGGCGACGCCCAGCTTCTCGTAGAGCGCGAGCGCATCCTCCATCTGCTCGTCGAGCGCCTGCCAGTGCGCCCAGAGCCACAGCCGCACCTTCTTCGCCCGGGCATAGTCGGCGACTTGCTGGAGGTTGATGGCATCGGCCCATTTGGTGATATCGACGCCGGGCCGCCGCACCCCGCCGCCGCCCGCGCCGGCATACCAGCCCTCGTCGATCATCGTGTAGGGCATGCCGTTGGCTGCGGCGAAATCGATGAACGCCTTGGCC
>JAPJRE010000437.1 GCA_030824725.1 Sphingomonas sp. | reverse complement strand
GTATAATATCTGGGCCGGTACGGGCTTCGCCGACTGGCGGCTGAAGGTGGGCGGCATGGTCGCCCGCCCGATGCAGCTCACCCTCGCGCAGCTCCAGCACATGCCGCAGCGTGCGCAGATCACCCGCCACGACTGTGTCGAGGGCTGGAGCGCGATCGGCAAATGGCAGGGGCCGCAGCTTTCGACCATCCTCAACGCCGCCGGGGTGAGCGCGCAGGCGCGCTACATCGTCTTCCACTGCGCCGACCGCTACGGCGATGGCGGCTATTATGAATCGATCGACCTGATCGACGCCTTCCATCCCCAGACGATCCTCGCCTGGGCGCTCAACGACCGGCGGCTCGATATCGGTCACGGCGCGCCGCTGCGGCTGCGGGTGGAGCGGCAACTCGGCTACAAGCAGGCCAAGTATCTGGTGGGGATCGAGGCGGTCGCCTCGCTGGCCGCGATCGGCAAGGGCAAGGGCGGCACCTGGGAGGATATGAGCGGCTACCAATGGTATGCCGGAATTTGAACGGTAACCCGAAACCTACTGGCAGATAGGTTGTTTGGCGCGGCCCGAAACGCAATACGCGTATTCCCGACACAATCTCTGCCTAGTGGAGCGCAATGGCCCTGATTGACCGCTTCTTCGACCGCGCCGTGAAGCGCGGCGAACTCACCTTGATCCGACCCGACGGCAGCACCCGCAGCTTCGGCAGCCCCGATCCGGCCCTCAAGCCCGTCACGATCCGACTGTCCAAGGGCGCCGAGGGCCGCATCGTCCGCGATCCCGCGCTGGGCGCGGCCGAAACCTATATGGACGGCAGCCTCACTATCGAGCGGGGCGATATTCTCGACCTGCTCGACCTGGTGACGTCCAACAACACGTGGGAAAAGAGCAACGCCGCGCTCAATCCGAGCGCGCTAAGCCTCGCCGCGGGCAAGGTGGCGCACTGGCTCGGTCGCAAGAACATGGCGCGCAAGTCGAAGCAGAACGTCGCGCACCATTACGACCTGTCGGCACGGCTCTACGATCTCTTCCTCGACGCCGACCGGCAATATAGCTGCGCCTATTATACCGATCCGGCAAACAGCCTGGAGCAGGCCCAGGCCGACAAGAAGGCGCATATCGTCGCGAAGCTGGCGATCGAGCCGGGCATGCGCGTGCTCGACATCGGCTGCGGCTGGGGCGGCATGGCGCTCTATATCCACGCCAAGACCGGCGCCGAGGTGCTGGGCATCACCCTGTCCGAAGAGCAGCTGAAGATCGCCCGGGAGCGCGCCGAGGCGGCGGGCGTCGCCGACAAGGTGAAGTTCGAGCTGATCGACTATCGCGCGCTTACCGGGCAGTTCGATCGTATCGTCTCGGTGGGCATGTTCGAGCATGTCGGTACGCCGCAATACCGCACCTTCTTCACCAAGTGCCGCGAGCTGATGACCCCCGAGGGCGTGATGCTGCTCCACACGATCGGGCGCGCCGGCGGCCCGGGCTATACCGACGCGTTCACGCTGAAGTACATCTTTCCCGGCGGCTATATCCCGGCGCTGTCGGAAATCGCCGAGGGCTATGAGGGGCTGCGCTACTTCCTCACCGACGTGGAAGTGCTGCGGATGCATTACGGCCACACGCTCAAGGCCTGGTACGACCGCACGGTTGCCGCGCACGACGCGATCGTCGACCTCTATGACGAGCGTTTCTACCGCATGTGGACCTTCTATCTGGCAGGCTGCTACGTCAGCTTTATGAACGGCGGACTGGTCAACTACCAGCTGCAATTCTCCCGCTCGCGCACCGCCCTGCCGCTGACCCGCGACTATATGGCCGAAGCCGAAGCGAAGCTGCGCCAGGACTAACCTGTCCCGCGCCGGCAGACGGCGGATATTGCGCGGAGGGCGCGGGGACCCTAGAGGCCCCGCGTTTCCCTTTCTCTTTTTCCCCGGAGTCCCTGCCCCATGTCGGATAAGATCAATCGCGTCGTCCTCGCCTATTCGGGCGGCCTGGACACGAGCGTGATCCTGAAATGGCTGCAGCAGACCTATAACTGCGAGGTCGTCACCTTCACCGCCGATCTCGGTCAGGGCGAGGAGCTGGAGCCGGCGCGCAAGAAGGCGGAGATGGCCGGCGTGAAGCCCGAGCACATCTTCATCGAGGACGTGCGCGAGGAGTTCGTGAAGGACTATGTGTTCCCGATGATGCGCGCCAACGCGCTCTACGAGGGGCTGTACCTGCTTGGCACCTCGATCGCGCGGCCGCTGATCGCCAAGCGCCAGATCGAGATCGCCAGACAAGTCGGCGCCGACGCGGTGAGCCATGGCGCGACCGGCAAGGGCAACGACCAGGTCCGCTTCGAGCTCGGCTATTACGCGCTCAATCCGGACATCAAGGTAATCGCGCCCTGGCGCGAATGGGATCTGACCAGCCGCACCAAGCTGATCGAGTTCGCGGAATCGCACCAGATCCCGGTGACCAAGGACAAGCGCGGCGAGTCGCCCTTCTCCACCGACGCGAACCTCCTCCACACCTCGTCCGAGGGCAAGGTGCTCGAGGATCCGTGGGAGGAAGTGCCCGATTATGTCTATTCGCGCACGGTGAACCCCGAGGACGCGCCCGACGTGCCCGAGACGATCACGATCGATTTCGAGCGCGGCGACGGCGTGGCGCTCAACGGGCAGGCGATGTCGCCGGCGACGCTGCTTACCGCGCTCAACGAACTGGGCCGCAAGCACGGCATCGGCCGGCTCGACCTCGTCGAGAACCGCTTCGTCGGCATGAAGTCGCGCGGCATGTACGAGACGCCGGGCGGCACCATCTATCACCTCGCGCATCGCGGCATTGAGCAGATCACGCTCGATCGCGGTGCCGCGCACCTCAAGGACGAGCTGGCCCCGCGCTATGCCGAACTGATCTACAACGGCTTCTGGTTCTCGCCCGAGCGCGAGATGCTGCAGGCCGCGGTCGACTATAGCCAGGAGAAGGTCACCGGCACCGTGCGGCTCAAGCTGTACAAGGGCAGCGTGATCGTCACCGGCCGCAAGTCGCCCTTTTCGCTCTACAGCGAGAAGGTGGTCACCTTCGAGGACGACCAGGGCGCGTACGACCAGCGCGACGCGGCGGGCTTCATCAAGCTCAACGCGCTGCGCCTGCGCCTGCTCGGCCGCCGCGAGGGCTGAGCTCGACCGGCTCTTCTACGTCCCCCTCCCGCTTGCGGGAGGGGGACGTAG
>JAPJRE010000436.1 GCA_030824725.1 Sphingomonas sp. | reverse complement strand
CCAGCACCGGGCCGATCGCCTCAGGCTTGCTGGCGAACAGGAAGCGCAACGGGTAGGGGAAACTCAGCACCCATTGCCGCACCGGCCGCGGGCCAAACACCTCCTCCACCAGGTGCCGCGCCGACTCGGCCATGCGCCGTGCGCCGCAGCTCGGGCACAGCCCGCGCTTCTTGCAGGAATACGCCACCAGCCTCTCGGCACGACAGTGCTCGCAGACCACGCGCAGGAAGCCGTGCTCGAGCACGCCGCAGCGCAGGTAGGTCTCGAACTCCTCGCGCACATACTCGGGCAGCGGGCGGTCTTCGGCCTCAAGACGCGCGATGAAGTCCGGGTAGTGCGCCTGCACTAGCGCGTACAGCAGCGTGCGCTCGGGCAGGTGGCGCGCGTAACGCGCAGCGGCGTGGGCGGCCGGCAGTGGCGCGCACACCTCGGCCTGCCGCCGGGGTGCGGTCAGGCGCGGCACGCAGCGCTCCGTTGCAGGGACGGCTGCTCAGGGTTGCGCCCGCGAGCACGCGTTCATATCGGCGTTTTCTGATCTTCGCGTCAGACATTGCCGCGGGGCGGGTAGGAAATCTCCCGCCTCGGACGCCAGAACGCACAAAGCCCGGCACGAGGCCGGGCTTTGTGGTCTTGCTTGATGGATCGCGGGGCTTAGAAATCCATGCCACCCATGCCGCCCATGCCACCACCCGGCGGCATCATCGGCTCGTCCTTCTTCGGCGCATCGGCCACCATCGCTTCGGTGGTGATCATGAGGCCAGCGATCGACGCGGCGTTCTGCAGCGCGGTGCGGGTGACCTTGGTCGGGTCCAGGATGCCGGCTTCGACCATGTCGACGAACTCGCCGGTCGCGGCGTTGTAGCCGAAGTTGCCCGAACCTTCCTTCACCTTGTTGAGGATGACCGAGGGCTCTTCACCGGCATTGGCGACGATCTCGCGCAGCGGCGCTTCCATCGCGCGGAGCGCGATCTCGATGCCGTGGTTCTGGTCCTCGTTGGCGCCCTTCAGGCCCTTGATCGCGGTCAGCGCGCGGATCAGCGCGACGCCGCCGCCGGGGACGATGCCTTCCTCCACCGCCGCACGCGTGGCGTGCAGGGCGTCTTCGACGCGCGCCTTCTTTTCCTTCATCTCGACTTCGGTCGCGGCACCGACCTTGATCACCGCCACGCCGCCGGCCAGCTTGGCCACGCGTTCCTGCAGCTTCTCGCGGTCGTAGTCGGAGCTGGTCTCCTCGATCTGCGCCTTGATCTGCTTGATGCGGCCTTCGATGGCCGTGCTCTCGCCGGCGCCATCGATGATCGTGGTGTTTTCCTTGGTGACCTGCACCTTCTTGGCGCGGCCGAGGTCCTTGATGGTCGCCTTCTCGAGCGACAGGCCGACCTCGTCCGAGATCACCGTGCCGCCGGTCAGGATCGCCATGTCCTCCAGCATCGCCTTGCGACGGTCACCGAAGCCCGGCGCCTTGACCGCGCAGACCTTGACGATGCCGCGGATGGTGTTGACCACCAGCGTCGCCAGCGCCTC
This sequence comes from Sphingomonas sp., assembly GCA_030824725.1. Taxonomy (GTDB): domain Bacteria; phylum Pseudomonadota; class Alphaproteobacteria; order Sphingomonadales; family Sphingomonadaceae; genus Sphingomonas. The sequence continues at coordinate 1,680 of JAPJRE010000436.1, read as the reverse complement.
GCCTTCGACATCCTCGGACCGCCGTGCTGCCGGTGAACAGCAGATGGTCGAACGGCAAGGCGCTGAACCTCGCGCCGACGTCCGGTCCGCCGAGGACCACGGCGACCTCTTCGTCCGAAAAGGCCTCGGCCAGAAGCCCTTGCAACACCTCGCTCGTGCGCGGCGTGAGTTCCGAAGGCTTGAGAAGCACGCGGTTGCCGGCGGCCAGCGCCGTCGCCAGGGGCACGAGTGTCAGGGAGACCGGATAGTTCCAGGGCGCCATCACGCCGACCACGCCCTTGGGCTGATAGGCGACATAGGCCCGCCCCGTCCGATAGGTGATCCCGACATGGCGTCGCTCCGGCTTCATGAACCGACGCAGATTGCGGATCAGGTAGTCGATGGCCTGGATGGCGGGAACCAGTTCCATCAACTCGGTTTCATGCCGCGACCGATGGCCGAAGTCGGCGCTGACGGCCGCGCTGATCTCGGCGCGATGCGCCAGGACGGCGGCGCGGAGACGCCGAAGGCGATCCTTGCGGACCTGGCGGCTCGGCGCGCCGTCTCGAAGGAAGGCGCGCCTTTGCCGGTCCAGCACGGCCGCGCCCGCGTCAGGAGCAATCATGTGGACGTCGTCCCTCATCCCTTGATGAAGGCCAGGATGTCCGCGTTCACCACGTCTGCGTTCACTGTCAGCATGCCGTGCGAGAATCCGGGATAGATGATCAGCTTGCTGTTCTGCAGCAGCTTGTCCTGCATCAGGGCGGCGGTCTTGTAGGGCACGACCTGATCGTCATCGCCTTGCAGGACCAGGGTCGGCACGGTGATCGCCCTCAGGTCTTCGGTCTGATCGGTTTCCGAGAAGGCCTTGATGCCTTCGTAGTGGGCCTTGGCGCTGCCCATCATGCCCTGGCGCCACCAGTTGTCGATCACGCCTTGCGAGACGTCTGCGCCGGGGCGGTTGTAGCCGTAGAAGGGGCCGGCAGGCACATCGATGAAGAACTGCGCCCGATTGGCGGCCAGCGCCGCGCGGAAGCTGTCGAACACCTCGATCGGCGTGCCGTCAGGATTGTTCTCGGTCTTGACCATCAGCGGCGGCACGGCGCTGACCAGCACGGCCTTGGCGACGCGACCCTGGGGCTGGCCGAACCGGGCGACGTAGCGCGCCACCTGTCCGCCGCCGGTCGAGTGGCCGACATGGACGGCGTTCTTCAGGTCCAGATGCTCGGCGACAGCCGAAGCGTCGGCGGCGTAATGATCCATGTCGTGCCCGTCGCCGACCTGTTCCGAACGTCCATGCCCGCGCCGGTCATGGGCGACGACGCGATAGCCCTGCTTCAGGAAGAAAAGCATCTGGTTGTCCCAGTCGTCCGCCGACAGCGGCCAGCCGTGGTGGAAATGGATCGGCTGAGCCTCCTTGGGCCCCCAGTCCTTGTAGAAGATATCGACGCCGTCGGAGGTGGTCACGTAGGGCATGGTCTGTCTCCTGTGGTTATTGGAACGAACCGGCAGCCGTGTTCGGCGTCGGCATGTGAAGGACCAGTTGGGGGTATAGGAAGTTCAACCGCCCTTTTTTGCGAGTCTGGCAGGTAGGAAGCGGCCGCGCAAGCGCCGCTTTGGGCACAGATCGGGCACAGATCGGGGGTTCATGCGTGGGTTTTCGACATCGCGGGGCCACGCAGCGGCTCAGTGCGTAGCCAT
>JAPJRE010000435.1 GCA_030824725.1 Sphingomonas sp. | reverse complement strand
CCGCACAGGAAATCCTCAACGACTTCCGCGACACGCCGATCGACGTGATCATCACCGGCGTCGGCACCGGCGGTCACATCACCGGCGTGGCGGAAACGCTGAAGAAGGAATGGCCGAACCTCAAGGTGTTCGCAGTGGAGCCGGAGCTGTCGCCGGTGATCTCGGGCGGCCAGCCGGGTCCGCACCCGATCCAGGGCATCGGCGCGGGCTTCGTGCCGAAGAACCTGCACACCGACGCGATCGACGGCGTGATCAAGGTCGATGCCGCCGTGGCCAAGGACATGGCGCGCCGCTCGGCCGCGGAAGAGGGCATGCTGGTCGGCATTTCCTCGGGTGGCACGCTGGCGGCGATCCTCCAGAAGCTGCCCGACCTGCCCGACGGCGTCCGCGTGCTCGGCTTCAACTACGACACCGGCGAGCGCTATCTGAGCGTGCCGGACTTCCTGCCGGAGAGCTGATCGGAGGTCGAGGGCGCTGCCCCTCCACCCGTCATCCCGGCGAAAGCCGGGATCCATTCGCCACTCGGTTGCAGCAAGAGCCGTAACGCTGAGGGCAATGGATCCCGGCTTTCGCCGGGATGACGGCGCGTTGTTTTCTATTGCGACTTGGAATCGACGATCGAGTCCTCGACCGCTCCGTTGTCCGGAACGGCTGCCGCCGGCTCCGTACCTGCGGGAAGCGCCACATGGACTTCGACCCGCCGGTTCTTGGCCCGCGCCTCGGGATCGTCGCTGCCGTCCGCCTTGGCATTCGGTACCAGCGCGCGGGTCTCGCCGAACGCGATCACGGTCATTCGGCCGGCCGGCACGCCCTTCGTCAGCAGATAGTCGCGGACAGCCTCGGCCCGCTTGCGCGAGGCGACGAGATTGTCGCGATCGTTGCCGCGCGTGTCGGTATGGCCGCTGATGGTGATCGCTCCACCGGCTGCCATGGTCGCGTTGGCGAGCATCTCGTCGAGCAGCTTCCTGCCGGCATCGTCCAGCTTGAGGCCAGAGGCGCCGAACGGCACCACGAAATCCACCGGCTTGAGCTGCGGCTTCTCCGGCTCGTCCGGCACCACCTCGGGCCGCAGGATCGACTTTGGGGCCTCGGCAGCGCTGTTGTTCGCGAGCTCGTCGTCCTCGGCGAGGATGCTCCGGTTCTCGGCCGCCGCATTGTCGCGCGCCGGCTCCCGCACATTGCAGCCCGCCAGCACCCCCATGAGCGCCAGCATCGCCCATCTGCTCATGCAACCTCCTCCTGCAGTCGTCGCGCCGCCGGCACGGGGGGCACGTACGAGATGATCGTGTCGCCGGGCTGCGGCGTCGGGCGGCTGGCGTGCGAGAAGAAGCGGAGCAGCCCGCCCTTGCGCACCAGCAGCAGCATGTCCGCCGCGTCCGGCAGGTCGGCCTTGGCGGCGTCGAAGTCGAACCGCTCGGTCAGCCGGGTCTTGCGGAAGGTCCAGCCGTCGCGCTCGCGCTCGACGATTTCGTCGACACCGTGCCCGCTGGTGAACAGCGCGCGCCCCCGCAGCGACTCCGGCAGCGCCCGCGCATCCTCGTCATCGCCGCCGCTGCCGAGCTGGTAGACGTTGTCGCGGCCCATCTCATGGGCGAATTCGTTGCAGACCAGCGCGTTATACGCCTCGTTGTCGGTGGTCGCGGCCAGCACCTGGAACTGCGACATGTCCAGCCGGTCCTCGGTAGCTTCGGCAAGGATCTCGCCGTGATAGGTGGCGATGCCCGCCGACCGCGCCGGCCGCAGCCGCTGCCAGCTGGTGTCGCAGATCGTCACCGGCACTTCGAGCTGGCGGAGCTGGTCGGCAAGCGCAAGGCTCCACGGCGTGCCGCCGACGATCAGCAGCCCGCGCTCGGTGGCGCCGGTCACCTTGAGCAGCCGCGCGACGGGGCCGATCGAGAAGCCGTGCGCTAGGATCGTCGCCACCACCACGGCGAAGGACAGCGTCACCAGGATCGATCCGTCGCTATAGCCGAGCTTGTCCAGCCGCAACGCGAACAGGCCCGAGATCGCCACCGCCACGATGCCGCGCGGCGCGATCCACGCGACGAGCAGCCGCTCGTTCCAGGGCACCTTGGTGAAGGCGAGACTCAGCAGCACGGTGATCGGCCGCACCAGGAAGAGGAGCGCCGCCAGAAACGCAAGGAAGCGCCACTCGAAATGCCGCAGCACTTCGAAATCGAGCGAGGCGGAGAGCAGCACGAACACCCCCGAGATCAGGAGGACCGTGACGTTCTCCTTGAACGGGTGGATGTCGCGCAGCGAGTCCAGCTTCATGTTGGCGAGTGCCACGCCCATCACCGTCACGGTGATCAGCCCGGTTTCCTGCTGGATCAGGTTCGAGCCGACGAACACGCCGATCACCGCAACGAGCAGCACCGGCGCCTTCAGATATTCCGGCACATGGCCGCGCTGGAACGCCCAGCCGATCGCCTTGGCGACGACATAGCCGATCAGCCCCGCGATCAGGCTCGCCGCGAGCAACGAACCAAGCACGCTGAGCAGCGTGCCGCCATCCCCGGCGCGGCGGAGATATTCATAGGTGACCAGCCCGCACAGCGCGCCGATCGGATCGTTGACGATCGCTTCCCATTTCAGGATCGCCCGCGGCCGCTGCGCGACATTGCTCTGGCGAAGCAGCGGCAGCACCACCGTGGGCCCGGTAACGACTAGGATCCCGGCGAACAGCGTCGCCACCGGCCAGACCAGCCCGGCAGCGTAGTAGAGCGCCAGCGTCCCCAGCCCCCAGCCGATCGGCACGCCGAGCAGCACCAGCCGCGTGACCGCGCCATCGGTACGACGCAGCTCGCGGAAATTGAGGCTGAGGCCGCCCTCGAACAGGATCAGCGCGACGGCGATCGAGACGATCGGCTCGAGCAACTCGCCGAACACCGCGTGCGGCTCGATCACGCCCGCCACGGGGCCGGCGAGCACGCCGGCGACCAGCATCAGCGCGATCGCAGGCCAGCCGGTGCGCCAGGCAATCCACTGCGCACCGATACCGAGCGCACCGATCAGCGCGATGACGAGCGCGGGTTGATGCATCGGGAGAACATACCTTCTTTCTTGCGCAAAGTCGTTGCGCGCCCCAACCCAATACGGTTGCACCGCCGTATCGGTTCCGTTTCGCTGGCGATCGGAACTGTGTTGTTCCCAGTTCAGGCGCTTTCGGATACAGGCGACCACCCTGATTTCGGAACACCGCACCCG
>JAPJRE010000434.1 GCA_030824725.1 Sphingomonas sp. | reverse complement strand
CACCGGCTCGGGGCGATGCTCGGTCGCCTTGGTGCTGGTCGGATAGAAGGCGCCGAACGCGACGTAGTCGGCCCCCGCCTCGCCTGCTTCCATCGCCAGGTGCCGGCTGTCGTGACAGGTCACGCCGATCTGGACGTTGGGGCCGAGGACCACCCGCGCCTCGCGGGCGTCGCCGTCCCCCTGCCCGAGATGCACGCCGTCGGCGCCGAGGCGCTTGGCGAGGCTGACGCTGTCGTTGACGATGAAGGCGACCTCGGCATCGGCGCAGATCCGCTGCAGCGGCTCGGCGAGCTTGGCGGCCTGGTGCTGGTCGACATCCTTCACGCGGAACTGGAAGGCGGCGACGGGGCCGGCATCGAGCGCGCGGCGCAGCCGATCGGCAAAGCCGCCGGTCACGTCGAGCGGCGAGATCAGATAGAGCTGGCAGGGCGGGCGACGATCGTCGCGGACGAATTTCTCGGCAAAGCCTTCGAGGTTCGCTTCGTCTTCGAGATCGTCGAAGGGTTCGGACATGGGATACTCCGCTGCTGAAATCTGGCGGAACTCTACCGCCTTTGTCGGCGGGCCTTCCACCCCCTGTCCGTCGGGGTCAAGCAGCGGCAGTTATGCGGCGGCGCCGTCCGGGCGAACCCGTCGGCGCCGCCGGGGCAGGTTTCAGGCCTCCTCGCCCTTGTAGATCGCTACCAGCTTGTCGAGCATCGCCAGCGCTTCGGCGCGCGGACGCTGGAAGGTGTTGCGGCCGATGATCGAGCCCTGGCCGCCGCCGGCGAGAATGTCGCGGGCGTCCTGGTACACGGCATCCGCACCCTTCGACGCGCCACCCGAGAAGACGACGATGCGACGGCCGGCGAAGCAGCTCTGCACGACATGGCGCACGCGATCGGCCTGGTTCGACCAGTCGGTGCCCTCATAGAGCTTCTTGGCTTCGGCCTGCTCGATGTTCGCGGCGGGCAGCTTGACCTTGATGATGTGCGCGCCGAGCAGCGCCGCCATGTGCGCGGCATAGGCGCCGACGTCGAGCGCCAGTTCGCCTTCCTTGCTGAGCTTGCCGCCGCGCGGATAGGACCAGATCACCGTCGCGATGCCGACCGAGGCGGCCTGGGCGCGCATTTCCTTGATCTCTTCCATCATCTCGAACACGCCGTCGGCGCCCGGATAGATGGTGAAGCCGATCGCCGAGCAGCCGAGCCGCAGCGCGTCGTCCACGCCGCCGGTGACGGCCTGGTCGATGCCGGTCGCCCAGCTGTTCGAGCTGTTGACCTTGAGGATCGTCGGGATCTGGCCGGCAAAGGTGTCGGCGCCCGCCTCGATCATGCCGAGCGGCGCGGCATAGGCCGAGAGGCCCGCGTCGATCGCCAGCTGGAAATGGTAATGGGGATCATAGGCGTCGGGATTGACCGAGAAGCTGCGCGCCGGGCCGTGCTCGAAGCCCTGGTCGACCGGCAGGATGATCAGCTTGCCGGTGCCGCCGAGCTTGCCCTGCATCAGGATGCGCGCGAGGTTCGCCTTCACGCCCGGGTTGTCGGAGCCATAATTGTCGAGGATCGCTTTGACGGCCGGTGTGATGCCCATGATGTCCCTCTGGATGGTGATACCGAGGGGTCCGTATCGCGCCCCTTACCTTACGAAAAGGCTGACAACGTTGCCGAGTTGCTGCGGAGCAAAACTATTTCCGCAGCTGCGTAACAGCTCAAGCACCTGTGAGGGGATTGGTATTTCTTTGGTTTGTAGAAGCAGTCTTATTGACGCGATACCACTGCACCGGACCATCCTCCGCCCAGCGCAGGCGAGAGAATCACATCGCCGCCGGTACAAACGAAAAGGGCGGGAGCGCCGTCGCGCCCCGCCCTTCCCTGTCGGTATGTCCTGCCTCAGCGTGCCAGTGCGGCGACGCCGGGGAGTTCCTTGCCTTCCATCCACTCCAGGAAGGCGCCGCCGGCGGTCGAGACAAAGCTGAACTCGCCGCCCACGCCGGCCTGGTTGAGCGCCGCCACCGTGTCGCCGCCGCCGGCGACCGAGACGAGCTGGCCTTCCTTGGTGAGCGCCGCCGCGGTGCGGGCGAGCGAAACCGTTGCCGCATCGAAGGGCGGGATCTCGAATGCGCCGAGCGGGCCGTTCCACACCAGCGTCTTGCAGGTCTTGAGCACGTCGGCGAGCGCCTCGGTGGCGGCGGGGCCGACATCGAGGATCATCTCGTCGGCGGCGACTTCATGGACGTTGACGGTGCGGACCGGCGGGTTGGCGCGGAATTCCTTCGCCACCACCACGTCATACGGCAGGTGGACGGTGCAGCCGGCGGCGCCGGCCGCGTCGAGGATCTCCTCGGCGGTGCCGGTCAGGTCATGCTCGCACAGGCTCTTGCCGACATCGACGCCGCGCGCGGCGAGGAAAGTGTTGGCCATGCCGCCGCCGATGATCAGGTGGTCGACCTTGGCGACGAGATGCTTGAGCACGTCGAGCTTGGTCGAGACCTTGGCGCCGCCGACCACCGCCGCCACCGGATGCTCGGGATTGCCGAGCGCCTTGTCGAGCGCGTCGAGCTCGGCCTCCATCTGGCGGCCGGCAAAGGCGGGCAGCTTGTGGGCGAGACCTTCGGTCGAGGCGTGCGCGCGGTGTGCGGCCGAGAAGGCGTCGTTGACATAGAGGTCGCCCAGCGCGGCGAAGCGATCGACCACGGCGGGGTCGTTCTTCTCCTCACCGCCGAAGAAGCGGGTGTTTTCCAAGAGCGCGATATCACCGTCGTTCAAGGTCGCGACCGAGGCGGCATCGCCTTCCCAGTCGATATAGCGGACCGACCGGCCCAGCACCTGCTCGAGCGGCTTCACGACCTGCGAAAGCGAGAATTCCGGGTTCGGATTGCCCTTGGGACGGCCGAAATGCGCCAGGATCAGCACCTTCGCGCCACGGTCGGCAAGCTCGGCGACGGTCTGGATCGCGGCGCGGAGACGGGTGTCGTCGGTAACTTTGCCGTCGGCCATCGGCACGTTGAGGTCCTCGCGGACCAGCACTCGCTTGCCGGTGATATCGCCCATGTCGTCGAGCGTCTTGAAAGTGCGCGCCATGCTGAACCCCTCGCGTTTGAATATCTGCGCGAGCGGCATCCTGTCGGCGGAGCGCTCGCATCCTGCGCTCCCCTCCCGCTTGCGGGAGGGGTCGGGGGAGGGGCTGATCCTCGGGCCGATCGCCCGTGCAGCCGTCCTCCCCTCCCCTAGCCC
>JAPJRE010000433.1 GCA_030824725.1 Sphingomonas sp. | reverse complement strand
GGTGGGGGTGTAGAGGCCGGCGGGGAGCTTGCCCTGCGCGTCCGTCAGATACTTGTCCTTGTTCCAGCCGAAGTTCATGAAGCGATCGTTGCGGACCGCCTTGCCCCAATATTGCGCGCCGACGAGGATGCCGAAGCTGTCGCCGAAGGTGTGGCTGCCGATCAGCGTGGCGTTGGGCTTCACCTTCTCGGTCTGGGTGGTGTAGGTGCCGCGGAGGTTGGCGGTGACCTTGTTGCCGACATCGAACGGGCGGAAGGTGCGCACGTCGATATTGCCGCCCAGCGCACCCTCGGTCATGTCCGAGGTGGGGGTCTTCACCACGTCGATGTTCGCCACGAACTCGGCAGGCAGCATCTCGAAGCGGAACTGGCGGCCGTTCGCACCACCATTCTCGATCAGGTCGTTGAGCGCGACCGGGCGGCCGTTGAGCAGCGTGCTCTGGAACTGCGGCCCGAGGCCGCGCACCGAGACGTACAGGCCTTCGCCGCGCGGGCGGGTGATCGCGACGCCGGTGACGAGCTGGAGCGCTTCGGCGACGTTCTGGGTGGGGAACTTGCCGATATCGGTCGAGCTGATCGAATCGAGGCCATATTCGGCGCGGCGCTTCGCCTCGGTCGCGGCGGCGAGGCTGCGGGCATAGCTACCGTTGACGACGATCTCGTCGGTGCCGGCGGTGTCGTCCTGCGGCGGGGTCGTCTGGGCATGGGCCGGGGCGAGCGTCCCGAGCATAAGGGCGAGCGCGGAGGAGGCGCGAAGCAGCGCCGCGTGAACGTGCATGATTGGATTCTCCCTGGACCTGTATTGGTCTTCGCGGGCGGCCCTAGTCGGCAGGCAAAGCGTTTCGGTGTCAAAACGTTTGCAAAACTGTGAATCCTGCGGCCTGAATTGTTACGGTGCGGCTACGTGCTGCGGCGCGGGAGTTCGTCCCCCTTTGCGTCGATTCGCCGAATCGGCGCGGCCGCCATCCTGCGACCACGCGCAACAACGCATGTGGGTACCGCCACGAAACCGGGGTGAACCGTGTTCTATCCGGCCTGAACAGAAGCGCGGCCAGCCGTTTTTACGTGCATTGTCGCACAAATGTCGCCCGTCCGCGTGTATGTGCGCATGGACAGTTTGGGTGCAGTGCAGTAATGTGACGAAACATTGCCTTAAATCCCGCGAAAGACACGCTTCCATGTCCCAATTCTGGAATATCGAGGTCCTGCCGCAGGATCTTCCCGCGCTGATTCTGCCGGGGGCATCGACGATCAGTCGCGGTGTATTTGACACGGTTCGTGAACGTGTGGGGCGGCTATGATCGATAAAGTGCAATCTGAGTCCATCAAGTGTGCCCGAGTTTTGTGCATATTTTTCGTCACGTACGTGCACGTATATTCGGGTTACGGTCACCCTTGGCCAATTTTCGGCGAGTGCGACGGTCCCGACGTCCTTTTTCACCTTTTCACGGACGCGCTCGGACGATCGTCGGTGCCTCTGCTGACTATCGTCTCAGGTTGGCTGATGGCTCGCCAAGGCGGCAGGAGCTATCGTGCGATGCTGGGCGTCAAGCTAAAGACACTGATCCTGCCCATGATTCTGTGGAGTGCCGTGCTTGTCTGCCTCATCGCTGTGTACTCATTGCTTACAGGACGCGACCAAGGATTACCTGGGACTGCGGTTGGCTGGGTGAACGCGCTGGTGGGCATCACCCAACCGCCGATAAACGTTCCTCTGGCCTTCCTGCGCGATCTGTTCGTCGTCTTCCTAATCAGTCCCGTGCTTCTGCCTCTGATTCGGCGCTTTGGGATTTGGCTTCTGCTGGTGCTTTTCTGCGGAGTCGAACTTTTTCCGACCTCACCAGTTCGCCTTCGAACCCAGATCTTGCTGTTCTTTTCGATGGGTGTTTACCTTTCTACCATCGACGTCATTCGAATACGATTGCCCGTCGTCATCGCTGCCTTCGTGTTCATTGCGGTGAATTTTGTATACGACCTCTATTGTCTCTCGCAGCGCGTTCCTGCAGTCGGGTATTTCGGCAAGGCCAACCTGTTCCGGATTTGTATGGCAATCCTGATATGGAGCGTGTGCGGCATGATTGCCCGCTCGTCCATCCGCTGGGTGCAACGGCTAGAGCCCTATTGCTTCATCGCTTTCTGCTCGCATGTGCTCACATTCGAGGTCCTCTCCGTGCCGGGGAGAGCGATTTTTGGCCGAGCGGAATCCGCCTACTACCCGATCTATTTTCTCCTTCAGCCGGTCCTGGCATTTGTCGCCGCGATCGCTATCACGGAGTTGCTCGGTATCGCCAGTCCGGGGACACTGCGGGTCCTGAATGCTGACAAGCTACCGGGGACCTTTTTGCGCCAGCGCATCCTGCTCCGCCGGCAACTATCGAACGAGGCAATAAGCCGGTGATGCGATGCACGGAACTGCCAGTCGGTATCGCCGCAGGATAGCTTCGTATCGCTGGGCGGCGATTCGCTGAGCTACCTCAACGTCCAGATGGCGCTCGAAGCGCGGCTGGGCGCGGCGCCCGATGGCTGGGAAACCATGCCGGTATCGGTGCTGGAGGCGATGGAGCCTGCCGCGGCACCGTCGAAGCGCCGGGCGATCGGCGTCGACGTGCTGCTGCGCCTGTTCGCGCTGACCATGATCATCGCGCAGCACGCCAGCGACTATAATCTGTACGGCGGAACCTGGATCCTCATCACCGTGATGGGCTTTTCGACCGCGCGTTTCCAGTTCAAGCTGCTTTCCGAGGGCAAGCCCCTGCGCTTCCTCAAGGGCATGCTGTACCCGATCCTCCCGCTCTACTTCGCGATATTGATCGCCTATGCCGCCCTGCGGGACGAGGTTCCCCTTTCGCAGTTCCTGCTCCTCGGCAATTATGAATCCTGGGACGAAGGCTCGCTGCTGCAGGTCTATTGGTTCGTCAGCTTCTATGTGCAGGTCGTGCTGCTCTGCGCGCTGGTCTCCGCGACGCCGCCGGTGCGGCGGTGGATGGCGCGTCTGCCCTGGGCATTCGCCGCGACCTTGCTGATCCCGATGCTGGGGATCGAGCTGGTGCAGTTCGCGGCGGACGAGGTGCTGCAGGATGCGTTCGCACCCTGGCCGTGGCAGCATCTCGCATCGCACGGGCTGATCGAGTGCTTGCCGATCTTCCTGCTCGGCTGGATGGTGCAGAAGGCCTCCACCAGCCGGGAGAAGCTGCTCACCGCGGTGGCGGCAATCTGCGTGGTCGCCGGCTTCTATGTCGTCGCCCAGT
>JAPJRE010000432.1 GCA_030824725.1 Sphingomonas sp. | reverse complement strand
TCGATGTGCATGGTGCGATCTCCAGGTCATGCTGCGAGGGCTTCGGGTTGGTCGATCCCGGGCGCGCCACCCGCGGCGGCGTTATGGAGCCAGGTCACCGCCTGCTCGGCTTTCGCCGCGGCCTTGATGATCGCGCTTGAATCGCCCTTCAGGATCTTCAGCCAATGATCGACGTAGCTGGCGTGGTTGTCGTGCAGCTCGCCGGGCAGATTGAGGTCGGCGCACACCAGACACTGGCCGATGCAGGCGACCAGCTCCTCGAACGCATAGGCGTTGTCGCCGAACTTCTTGCCGAACTCGCGGTTGAGGCGCTGCGGCGCGCCCGAATAATGGACATATTCGTGCGCGAGCGTGCTGGCGTAATGATCGTCCGAGCGAAACGCGCCGCGCTGCGGTAGCTGGATATAGTCGCCGATCGGCGAATAGAATGCCTGATCGCCGCCATGCCGCACGGTCGCCGGCAGGCCTCCGAAGAAGGCATCGATCGCGGCGCGGTGCCGGCTCTCGATGCGCGGTTCGGGCGGTGCGGGCACCGGATAATAATACGCCGGGAGACCGTCGATCTGATCGACGTTGAACACCGTGTACGAGCGCAGGAACCGGATATTCTTCGTCGCCGCCTCGCCGGTGACGCGGTCCGCCTCGGTTTTCGAGAAGGTCGAATAATAGACGCTGTGCGCGCCATGCTCGCCGCGCCGTACCTGTCCGCCCAACTCGGTCGCCTGTCGGTAGGTCATCCAGTTGCGGCCAGAGAACCCCTGGGCGTCGCCGATCGCCCAGAGATAGAGCGCGTTGATGCCGGTGTAGGGCGTGCCGCAATGCCGCAGCGGTCGCCCCCCTGCCCCGGTCAGTCCCCAGGGGCGCGACCAGGGCAGGACGCCGGCTTCAAGCTTGGCGATTATGAGGTTGGTGATCTCGGCCGCGACATCGCGGCGTGGCGCAGTCGATTTGCGGTGAAAGGTCATGGGAAAGCTCCCTCGATGCGCGGGCCACGCGTGACGGTCCGCGGGTAAAAAGAAGGCGGCCGCCCCGGTGAGGGACAGCCGCCAAGGTGTGCCCGGGAGACGAACGGGCCGGGGGTATCGGGGGGCTATTCGGCCGCGATCAGCGCCTCGTCGCTGTCGATCCCGGCATCGTCGGCACCGAGATCATCGGTGTCGCCGTAGTCGTCGTCGTCGAAGCCCTCATCGCCGGGCTCGTCGTCGATTGCCTCGTCGGCACCGGCGACCGACACGAGATCGAACCGCATCGCGTCGGGCACCCAGGCCAGCGCCGCGTCCTTGGTCTCCGCCTCGGTGATCGCTTCGCCGGCGAACAGCTTCTCGCAGCTGGTCGAGATCTCGCCCTTCTTCGAGGCCATGTAGCGGGCCGCGAGCGGCGCGCCCCCGACGTTGGTGAGCAGCGCCAGCAGCGTACCCTTCGACACGCGGTCGAAGAAGTTCGCCGAGGTAGGGCGCCACCATTTGGCGGGTTCGATCTCGAGGATCGAGGCGAGCCGCGCATGGAGCGGGTTGGTGGTGACCGAGCTGTAATCGGGCTTGGCCTCGAGCGAGGTCGCCACCACGACCGCGAGCCAGGCCGCCTTGGCGTCGTCGCTGAGCGCGCGGAACGCCTCGAACCGCTCGACCGGGTTCGACCCTTCCGTCCACGACGTGTCGAGACCCTCGCGGGCTTCGGCGATCGCGACCTGCGCCTGCGTGGCGGGCTGATCCTTGGGCATCTGCGGGTCCTGCGGACGCCCTGCCCGAACCGTCGTCCCGTAGCGGCCGTAGCCGTGGCTGGGGTCGGCGAGGCAGAACAGCATATAGTCGAGCGCGAGCCCCGGATCGCCGAGGATCGAGGCGGCGAGGATGTCGCGGCGCTGGACCGCCAGTTCGTCATGGAGCCGCGCGCTGAGCGGCTTGCCGCCAGGAGCGACCGCCTCGGGCGGCAGGTCGGCGGTGCGACGCGACGACGGCGACGACGGCAGCGGCCGATCGTCCCCGGGCAGGCGGATCGGCGTTTCGCTGTAATAGGTCGTGTCGAGCGTCATCTTGCCGTCGCGGCCGAGCGTCAGGAAGACGCCGACCTGGCCCTTGACCTCGTCGGTCAGCTCGGGCGCCTTGTCGTGGATCGCCTGATATTCCTCGCGCAGCCGATCCGATTCCGCATCGAGCGCGGCATAGGTGTCGTCATCGATACCCTCGTCCTCCATATCGCTCTCGATGACCTGCACGCGCTCCTCGATCTTGTCGCAGCGCGTCTGTTCCTCGTCCGTCAGCGGCGCTGCCGGCAGCGTCACGCGGTGGAGGTCGGACGTGATGCCGTAGAGGCTGGTCGTGGCGACGGGGCGCACCCATGCGACGCCCAGTTCCTCGCCGAGCCGCTTGGCCTCGGCCTCCATCAGCGAGGCAGCGAGCGTCTGCGCGAGTTCCGGGTCGGTCCAGCGGTCACCGTCCTCGCTGAACAGTTCGCGCTCGATGCGGCCGCCCGCGGCGACATAGGCATCGGCACCGACCAGGATCGCGATCGGATCCGTCGCCTTCATCGTGTCGTTGGCGATCGCGCGACGGATCTGGTCGGCGTTGACGTAGGACGAGTGACCATACTGCTCGAACACGCGCTCCTGCTTGGCCTTGTCGGCCGTCGAGCCGTAGGCCTTGGCCATCTCGTAGGAGATCTTGCCCGCGGCCAGGGCTTCGAAGATCGGTTCGGCAAGATCGGCGAGGCGCAGCCGTCCCTCGATGAAGCGGCGGGTCTGGCCAAACCGTTTGGCGACCGCGTCGACGTCACCGTCGGTCTTGAGGAAGTGCTGGAACGCGACGCATTCCTCGGCGACGGTCATCTGCTCGCGCTGGAAATTCTCGGTCAGCGACACCTCGCGCAGGTCCGCCTCGTCGCCGGTGATGATCTTGACCGGCACGTCATAGTCGGCGGCAACGATCTCGCCGGCTTCGGCCAGCATCATCGCACCGAGATAGCGGCGATCGCCGGCGATTATCTCGAACATGCCCTTCGGGCGGGCGGCGGTCACCAGCAGGTTCTGCATGATGCCGCGAGCGCGGATGCTGGCGGCCATCGCCTCGATATTCTTGGGCGGGGTGGTGCGCACGTTCTTCTCGGAACGCTTCAGCTTCGCGAGTTTGACGGTCTGGGTCATCTATCGTCTCCATGAGCGGGAAAGTGTCCGGTGCACGGGTGTTTCCCCCGACCCGGACACCCCCCCCGCTCCTTCTCCCCTCTCGTTTCCCGCTTGGGCGGGAGGGCGACTGGGGCTCGCCGAC
>JAPJRE010000431.1 GCA_030824725.1 Sphingomonas sp. | reverse complement strand
AGGCGCTCTACCGCTACATCACCGACGGCTCCTCGCCCGATCCCGAGACGCGGTCTGACGTCAGCTTCGCCTATCCGGAGCTCCGCGTCACCTATCGTGGCGGCGTCAACAAGCCGATCCCGCGCCGCTCGTTCGGGCGGCTGGTCGAGGCGGGCGATTACCGCATTTCGGTCACGCGCCCGGCGATGTTCGCCGAATATCTGACTGAGCAGCTGACCTTCCTGATCGAGGATTATGACGTCGAGGTGCACGCGGTCACCGGGCGGCAGGAAATCCCCTTCCCCTATGTGCTGGATCCCAACACGATCCTGAGCCTGGACGACGTCTCGGCGACCGAGCTGGGGCGCCATTTCCCGGCGACCGAGCTGTCGCACATCGGCGACGAAATCGCCGACGGCATCTGGATCAGCCAGGACGAGACCCGGCCGCTGGCGCTGTTCGATGCGCTGCGCACCGATTTCTCGCTTGCCCGGCTGAAGCACTATACCGGCACCCCGGTCGAGCATTTCCAGCAATATATCCTGTTCACCAACTATCACCGCTATGTCGACGAGTTCGTCCGCTGGGCCTGCGCGCAGCTGGGGCCGGACAGCCGCTTCACCGGTGTGTCGGGCGCGGGCGGGATCGTGATCGAGGATGCGGCCGATGCCGACCGGCTGGTCAGCGACGGCGCATGGCGGCGGCACCAGATGCCCGCCTATCACCTGATGGCCGAGGGCGGCACCGGCATCACGCTGGTCAATATCGGTGTCGGCCCATCCAACGCGAAGACGATCACCGACCACCTCGCGGTCATCCGCCCCGAGGCCTGGCTGATGATCGGCCATTGCGGCGGCCTGCGTCCCAGCCAGCGGATCGGCGACTATGTGCTCGCCCACGCCTACTTACGCGACGACCATATCATGGACGACGTGCTGCCGCCGGAGATCCCGATCCCCGCCATCGCCGAAGTCCAGCAGGCGCTGGCGCGCGCGGCGGAGACGGTCTCGGGCCAGTCGGGCGACGAGCTCAAGCAGCGCTTACGCACCGGCACGATCGTCACCACCGACGACCGCAACTGGGAGCTGCGCTACTCGCAATCGGCGCTGCGCTTCTCGCTGAGCCGCGCGGTGGGCGTCGACATGGAATCGGCGACGCTGGCGGCGCAGGGCTATCGCTTCCGCGTGCCCTATGGGACACTGCTCTGCGTCTCGGACAAGCCGCTCCACGGCGAGCTCAAGCTACCCGGCCAGGCCAACCGCTTCTACGAGCGCGCGATCGCCGAGCATCTCAAGATCGGCATCGAGGCCTGCGAGGAACTGCGCCGCGAGGGCGCCAAGCTCCACAGCCGCAAGCTGCGCGCGTTCAACGAACCGCCGTTCCGTTGAGGCGAAGCGGTGCCCTGGCTGCAGCCGGGGCACCCTCGATCAGAATACCGTTTCGAGCAGCACCACGCTGGGATCGCCCTCGACCTCGCGGGCGACGAAGCCCATTTCGCGCTCCAGCTCGATCGCGAGGTGGTTCTCGCGGCTCTCGATCGACTGGAGCCGCTTCACGCCGCGCGCCTTGGCCTCGGCGGTGATGTAGTTGAGCAGGCTCCAGCCCACCCCCTGCCCCTTGCGATCGGCGCGGATCGAGATCGCCACTTCGGCGGTCTCCAGCGTGTCGTCGCAGGCGAGCATGCCCGAGCCGACCAGTTCGCCCTCGGCGGTGAACGCCAGATAGCTCTCGGTCTTGTGGTGGTCGACCTCGATCAGCGCCTTGGCCTGGTGGGGCTGGAGGTGCGGGCTGGCGGTGAAGAAGCGGAAGCGGCGATCCTCGCTCGAGACATGGTCGAAAAAGTCCTTGAGCAGCGCCTCGTCGTCGGGACGCACGGTGCGCACGTCGATGACGAGCCCGGAGCGGGTCGGCAGCTGGACAGGCTCGGCGTTGGTCGCGGTCATGACGAAATCTCCCGGTGTTTGCTGGCCTGCCCGTATCATGGCGGGCCGGTTCGGCCATCCGTAAACGCCCGATGGCTGGCAATTTCCGCGAAAAGACTTATGTGCGCCAACGATCATGGCAACGCGACTCCCCGAAGCCCCCAAGGTGGGCATGGTGTCGCTCGGCTGTCCCAAGAATCTGGTCGACTCCGAGCGTATCCTCACGAAGCTCCGTTCGGACGGCTATGCGCTGTCGCCGGACTATGCCGGCGCGGACGTCGTGCTGGTGAATACCTGCGGCTTCCTCGACAGCGCCAAGGAAGAATCGCTGGAAGCCATCGGCGAGGCGATCGCCGAGAACGGCCGGGTGATCGTCACCGGCTGCATGGGCAAGGAAGCCGAGGTGATCCGCGCCCGCTTCCCCAATGTGCTCGCGGTCACCGGCGCGCATCAATATGAGGAAGTGGTCGGCGCGGTCCACACGGCGGCGCCGATGCCGCCCTCCCCTTTCGTCAACCTGGTGCCGGACAGCGGGCTCAAGCTCACCCCGCGCCACTATAGCTATCTGAAGATCTCGGAAGGCTGCAACCATCGCTGCAGCTTCTGCATCATCCCGTCGCTGCGCGGTGACCTGGTCAGCCGCCGCCCGGACGCGATCCTGCGCGAGGCGGAGAAGCTGGTCGCCGCCGGTACCAAGGAACTGCTGGTCATCAGCCAGGACACCTCGGCCTATGGCATCGACATCCGCAAGGAGCCGCGCGCCTGGAAGGGCCGCGAGGTGGTGCCGCACATGACCGACCTCGCCCGCGAGCTCGGCCAGATCGCCCCTTGGGTGCGGCTGCACTATGTCTATCCCTACCCCCATGTCGACCAGGTGATCCCGCTGATGGCGGAGGGGCTGGTGCTCCCCTATCTCGACATCCCGTTCCAGCATGCCGCGCCGAACGTGCTGCGCGCGATGAAGCGGCCGGCCAACGAAGCCAAGGTGCTCGAGCGGCTGCGCGGCTGGCGCGAGATCTGCCCGGACATCGCGATCCGCTCGACCTTCGTCGTCGGCTTCCCCGGTGAGACTGAAGCGGACTTCCAGTACCTGCTCGACTGGCTCGACGAGGCCCAACTCGACCGAGTCGGCGCGTTCCGCTTCGAGCCGGTCGAGGGCGCCTCGGCCAACGACCTCCCCGGCGTGGTGCCGGAGGACGTCAAGGAAGAGCGCTACGCCCGGATCATGGAGAAGACCGCCGCGATCAGCGCCGCCAAGCTCCAGGCCAAGATCGGCCGCAAGCTTGAGGTGATCATCGACGCCGTCGACGCGGAGGGCGGCGCCACCGGCCGCAGCCAGGCCGACGCCCCGGAGATCGACGGCGAAGTGTTCCT
>JAPJRE010000430.1 GCA_030824725.1 Sphingomonas sp. | reverse complement strand
TCCTTGGGCAGCCGCTGCAGCGCATTGCCCCATTCGCGCCGCGCCGACTCCAGGTCGCCGGCGCGGGCCAGCGCGATCCCGCGGAAGAAGGGTGGTCCGGGATGGCCGGGAGCAAGCGACACCGCCTTGTCGAACGCATAGCGGGCCGCCGGGGACAGCTGATCCCCGTCATGTTCGGCAAGCGCCAGGCCGAGCCCGGCCCATAGCCCCGCATCGACCGGCGCCTTGCGCACCGCGCCCAGCATCACCGTTGCCGCTAGCTGCGGCGCGCCCGCCCTGGTCATCGCGTCCGCGGCCATGAAATAGCTGTAGTCGAAGTTGAACCGGCCGAAGAGGCCCTCGCGCACCGCGATCAGATCGGGATCGAGCGGGCGGACGCTGGCAACGCCCTCCACCGGGTGGTCGGGCAGGCTCGGCTGCCCCTGCCAGGCATAGCCGGCGCCGGCGAGCATCACCGCCATCGCGGGCACCGTCCAGAAGCGCGGTGGAAAGCGAGTGAGTAGCAATAGCGCAACCGCAACCAACGCCAAGCCGCCGAAGACCAGCCAGCCCATCATGCCGCCTTCCCCTTGAACAGCCTGCGCGCGATCAACAGGCCCAGGCCGAGCAGCACCAGCGGCGCGATCCACAGCGGCGCGGTGACCCAGCTGAGCGGCGGGTCGTAGGTGACATAGTCGCCATAGCGCTCCATCAGCCATTTGCGGACCTGCGCAGGCCGCTCGCCCGCGGCGATCCGCTGGCGGACCAGCGCGCGCATCTCACCGGCCATGTCGGCATCGCTGTCCGCGATGCTTTGGCCCTGGCAGACCAGGCAGCGCAGCGTCTCCATCAGCGCCTTGGCCTTGGCCTCCTGGCCGGGATCGTCCAGCTGGGTGTAAGCGAGCGGCGAGGCCGGCACGGTGGAATCCGCCTGCGCCGCACCGGCGAGCAGCAGCGCGACCGCCAGCAGCGCCGCCTTCACTTCGCCTTCTCCAGCGCAGCGAGCAGCTTGGGTACGTCCTCTTCGCGGATGTCGCCGATATGCTGGTCGACGATCACGCCGCGCGAGTCGATCACGAAGGTTTCCGGCACGCCCGACGACCCGAGCGAGAGCTGCGCGCGCATCGCATGATCGTCGCCGATCCGGGAATAGGGATCGCCGTTGCGCGCCAGGAAGGCCTGCACGTCCGCCGCAGTATCGCGTACCGCGATGGCGTCGATCTGCGCACCCGCGGCCTTCAGCTTGAGCAGTTGCGGCGCCTCGGCCACGCAGGGAATGCACCAGCTGGCGAAGACGTTGAGCAACCGCGGCTTTCCCTTCGGCCAGCGATCGGTATCGATGCCGGGTTTGCCGTCGATCAGGGAAGGCAGCGCCAGTGCCGGCAGCGGCTTGCCGACCATGGCGGAGCGGACGATCCGGTCGCTCGGCTCGATCAGGCCGTTCACCACCAGCGCGAAGACGAGCAGGAACAGCGCGAGCGGCAGCCAGATCAGCAGCTTCTTCATGCCCATTCCTCCCGCGCGTGCACTTCCCTGCTGGCACGGAGCACCCGGCCAAGCAGCGACAGGGTGCCGCCCAGCGCGATCAGCCCGCCACCGACCCAGATCAGCGTGACGAACGGCTTCCACCACAAGCGGAGCTGCCAGCGCCCCGCCCCGTCCGCCGCGCCGAGCACGGTATAGACCTGCCCGTCCCACAGCGTGGCGATCGCCGCTTCACTGGTATTGGTCGGCGGATTGGGGAAGAACCGCTGCTGGGGAATGAGTTCGAACGGCTCGGCGGTCCCGCGCTGCACCTGCAGCCGTGCTTCCATCGCCGACCAGTTGGGGCCGACGGTGGGCCGCACCTCGGCCAGGGTCACCTTGAACGGGCCGACGGTGAGGTTGTCGCCGATCGCCACGGCGGCCAGCCGCTCCTGCTTGAAGAGGGTATCCGCAGCCATGCCGGCCAGGCTCACCGCGATGCCGAGATGCGCGACGACCATCCCGTAAATCGGCAGCGGCGTGCGGCGCAGCTTGCGCCTCCACAGCGGCGCGATACTCGCGGCAGCCAGCCCGAAGGCGAGCGCCAGCACCAGCACCGCGATCGGCGAGGCGAAGCCCGTCATCGCGAAGAACAGCGCGAAGGCGACGCCGGTGATCGCCACCGGAATGGTGATGCGGGAGAGCAGGGCCTGCGCCGAGTCCTTGCGCCACCGCAGCAATGGCCCCGCCGCCGTGCCCGCCACCAGGAACAGCGCGATCGGCACCGCGGTCTTCTCGAAGAACGGCGCCCCGATCGAGAGCTGCACGCCCATTGCCTGCGCGACCAGCGGGTAGAGCGTGCCGATCAGCACCACGCCGAGGACCACGCTGAGCAGAAGATTGTTCAGCACCAGCGCCGCCTCGCGGCTGACCAGCTGGAAGGTCGCGCCCTGCGTAACGGTGCCCACCCGCGCGCCGAACAGCGCCAGCGCGCCGCCGATATAAAGGCCGAGCAGGGCGAGCAGGAAAGTGCCCCGCGTCGGATCCACCGCAAAGGCATGCACGCTCACCAGGATGCCCGAGCGGACCAGGAAGGTCCCGACCATCGACATCGAGAAGGCGACGACGGCCAGCATCAGCGTCCAGGCGCGCAGGCCATCGCGGGTCGCCAGCACGTTGACCGAGTGGAGCAGCGCCGTCGCCGCCAGCCACGGCATCAGCGAGGCATTCTCCACCGGATCCCAGAACCACCAGCCGCCCCAGCCGAGCTCATAATAGGCCCAGTAGCTGCCCGCGGTGATGCCGATCGTCAGGAAGATCCAGGCGGCGAGCACCCAGGGCCGCATCGCCTTGGCAAAGGCCGGGCCGACATCGCGCATCACCAGCGCGGCGACCGCGAAGCTGAACGCGACGGACAAGCCGACATAGCCGAGATAGAGCGTCGGCGGGTGGAAGGCGAGACCGGGGTCCTGCAGCAGCGGGTTGAGCCCCTGCCCGTCCGCCGGCGCGGGGTTCAACCGCGCGAACGGGTTCGAGGCGAAGGCGAGGAAGGCGTAGAAGCCGATCGCGATCGCCGCCTGTGCGGCAAGCGTCGCGGAAAGGGTCTCGGCCACCAGCCGCCGCTCGAACAGCGCGACGCCCGCGCCGGCGACCGCGAGCACGGTCACCCAGAGCAGCATCGAGCCTTCATGGTTCCCCCAGGCACCGGCGATCTTGTACAGCATCGGCTTCTGCGAATGGCTGTTCTCCGCCACCAGCAGCACGGACATGTCCGAGGTGACGAACAGCCAGATCAGGATCAGGAAGGCCAGCAGCGCGAACAGCGCCTGGACCAGCG
>JAPJRE010000429.1 GCA_030824725.1 Sphingomonas sp. | reverse complement strand
TCTATTACCGTCTGGTGGGCTCGTTTTTGGTTTTACTCGCCCGCGCCACCGCCCGCTCGCCGGCGAGCGGGCGGTGGCGCGATGCAACCCGCGAAAGATCGCCAGCGGGACGATGCCGGTGGTGTTCGATCGTCGTGTCTCCTCGGGGCTGCTCGGCCATCTGATGGGGGCGATCTCGGGCGCGGCGATCACCCGCAAGACCAGCTTCCTGCTCGATGCGCTGGGCACCCAGATCTTCGCGCCCGGCGTGGCGATCTGGGACGATCCACACCGCCCGCGCGGCATCCGCTCGCGGCCGTTCGACGGCGAGGGGCTGCCGGTCAGCCGGATGCAGATCGTCCGCGAGGGGATGCTGGAGACGTGGCTGCTCGAAAGCGCTGCTGCCCGCCAGCTCGGGCTCGAGCCGACCGGCCATGCCACGCGCGGCGGTGGCGGCGCGCCGGGCGTGTCGCCGAGCAACCTCTATATGGAAGCGGGGCATGTGCCGGCCGAGACGCTGATCGGCGAGATCGAGCACGGCCTCTATGTGTTCGAGCTGATCGGGCAGGGCGTCAACGGCGTGACCGGCGACTATAGCCGCGGTGCCGCGGGCTTCCTGATCGAGAAGGGCGAACTCACCGTGCCGGTCTCCGAAGTGACGATCGCGAGCAACCTCAAGGACATGTTCCTGGCGCTCACCCCGGCCAACGACCTCGAGTTCCGCTATGGCATCAACGCGCCGACGGTCCGCATCGATGGGATGACGATCGCCGGTGCCTGAGCTCGCCGCCGAGATCGCAGGCATCGCCGCCGAGGCGGGGCGCCACGCGATGGCGCGTTGGCAAGGCGATTTCGCGCGCTGGGAAAAGGCGCCGGGCAATCCGGTCTGCGCCGTCGATCTCGAAGTCGACGCGTTGCTGCGTGAACGGCTGGGGCGGCTGGTCCCCGATGCCGGCTGGCTTTCCGAAGAGACGGTCGACAATGCCGATCGCCTGTCCGCCGATCGCATCTGGGTAGTCGATCCGATCGACGGCACCCGCGATTATCTGCGGGGCCGGCCGGGCTGGGCGGTTTCGATCGCGCTGGTGGAGAACGGCCAGCCGGTGATCGGCGTGCTCGACGCACCGGCGCGCGGCGAGGTGTGGACGGCGCGGGCCGGAGCAGGGGCGTGGCGCAACGGGATGCCGCTGCACGCCGCCGAGCGTGCGGAGCTACCCGGCGCCCGCGTGCCGGCGGACCAGCTCCCCAGGGTCGACCGCGACCTGGTGATGGTGCCCAAGCCCAATTCGATCGCGCTGCGCATCGCGATGGTCGCGGCCGGCGAGGCCGACCTCGTCGCGACGCTGCGCTGGGGCCATGAATGGGACATCGCCGCCGCGGTGCTGCTCGCCCGCGAGGCGGGTGCGGCGGTCACCGATGCACTGGGCCAGCCGCTGGCGTTCAACACCCCCGCCGGCGAGGCGTATGGCGTGCTGGCGACGACGCAGGGCATCCACGCCGCCGCCGTTGCGCGGCTGGCCGATCGGGTGGATCCGGGGAAGCGGTAGACCGGCCAAATCCTGCCCTCGTGCCTTGGCAGGGACAGTGCTAAGGGCTGCCCGCATGTCGAAATCCCTTAGTACCAGCGGTGCCATCGATCTGGATGGCGTGACCTATGACTGGCGGCTGCAGCGCGAGCCCCATCTGTCGGACGACGAGGGCTGGAAGGGGATGACCATCGCGGTTGCCCAGCGCGATGCCAAGCGCGAGGCGTGGCTGGAGTTCCCGGCGCCCAAGCGGTTGCTCAAGGGACTGCCGCGCGGCCGTCTCCAGCTCGACGACGCGACGATCACGCGCTGCGTCCGCTCCGCGCTGTCGGCCGGCTGGGATCCCCTGTCGCGGGGCAAGCCCGAGATATTCGTCGTGGACTCGGAGGGCAACTGAGCCGCACCTGCCTAGCCATGGGGCGCGGGTGACGGAGGGCTAGCCCCGCTTCACCCGCGTGACATGCCCCATCTTGCGCCCCGGCCGGGCCTGGCCCTTGCCGTAGAGGTGGAGATGGGTGCCCGGCTCGGCGAGCAGCTCGGGCCAGCGGTTCGCCTCGTCGCCGATCAGGTTTTCCATCTCGACATGGCTGCCGGTCAGCGCGGTCGAGCCGAGCGGCAGGCCGCAGATCGCGCGGACATGGTTTTCGAACTGCGAGGTCTCGGCACCCTCGATCGTCCAGTGGCCGCTATTGTGGACGCGCGGCGCCATCTCGTTGAACACCGGGCCATCCTCCGTCGCGAAGAACTCGCAGGTCAGCACGCCGATATGGCCCAGCGCCTGGGCGACGCGACCCGAGAGCGCGGCCGCCTCGGTCCAGTGGCGGGCGATCTCGGCAGGGGCGGGAAGGGTCGAGCGGGCGAGGATGCCGTCCTTGTGCTCGTTCCAGGGCGGCGGATAGCTGGCCAGCGTGCCGTCGAGCCCGCGCACGGTGATGATCGAGAATTCGTGGCTGAAGGTGACGAAGCCTTCGAGGATCGCCGGCCGCTCGCCGATCGCCGCCCAGGCCGCCTCGGCCTCGGAGGCATCGTGCAGGCGCACCTGGCCCTTGCCGTCATAGCCGAGCCGCAGCGTCTTCAGGATCGACGGCGCGCCGATCCTGGCGATCGCGGCGTGCAGCTCGTCGCGGGTGGTGACCAGCGCCCAAGGCGCGGTGCGGCCGCCGAGCTCGGCGACGAACGCCTTTTCGTTGGCGCGGTCCTGCGCGATCTCCAGGCTCCGGGCGCCGGGGCGGACGGGCACCTTGCGCGCCAAGTGCGCGACGGGGGCGAGCGCGACATTCTCGAACTCGTAGGTGATCACGTCGGCGTGGGACGCCAGTTCGTCGAGCACGATATGGCTGTGATAATCGGCGCGGGTGAAGCTGGAGGCGGTCTGCGCGGCGATGCTTTCCTCGTCGGGGGCGAGGACGTGCGTGCGATAGCCGAGATTGGCCGCCGCGACCGCGATCATCCGGCCGAGCTGGCCGCCGCCCAGGATGCCGATGGTCGAACCGGGGGGAAGCACGCCGCTCATGCCGGTTCCTCCGCGACGCTGTCGGTTTGCGCGGCGCGCCAGGCGATCAGCTTCTCGGTGAGCGCTGCGTCCGAGGTGGCGAGGATCGCGGCGCCGAGCAAGGCGGCGTTCTTGGCGCCGGCCTTGCCGATCGCCAGCGTGCCGACGGGAATGCCGCCGGGCATCTGGACGATCGAATAGAGGCTGTCGAGCCCCTTCATCGTCTTGGATTCGACCGGCACGCCCAGCACCGGCAAATGGGTCATCGCTGCCGCCATGCCGGGCAGGTGCGCCG
>JAPJRE010000428.1 GCA_030824725.1 Sphingomonas sp. | reverse complement strand
GGTATGGGCGTGCGGGGCGGGGAGCCCTGCTCGCGGCGATGACAATCGGGTGGACGGTTTCGGCCCGCGCGCAACAGGTCGATGTCGGCGCACCGCCACCGCCCGCCGACGAGCTTGCCAAGCCCAAGCTCGACGCGACCGAGCAGGACGCCAGCGCCGGCCCTCGCGCCGATACCCAGCGCCGCGCGCGCAGCCACATGCTCCATCCACGCGATCCGTCGCCATCGTCGCTGGCCGGTGACACCCAGAGCGCGCCGCCGCCGGGGCTGATCGGCGACTGGCATAAGATCCGCACCCGCATGGGCGAGCGCGGCATCGGCCTCTCCGCGCGCTATGCGTCCGAGACCGCCTACAATTTCACCGGCGGCGATCGCAGCCTGGTGGCGGAGACCGGCCAGTTCGACGTCGGCGCGCTGCTCGATCTCGACAAGCTGGTCGGCTGGGGCGGGGCGGCGCTGCAGGGCACGGTGACCTGGCGCCGCGGCATCGACCTCACCACCACCGCGGGTCTCGGCGCGCTGCAGCAGGTGCAGGAAGTCTATGGCCGCGGCCAGACGGTGCGGGTGACGCAGCTGTGGCTCCAGCAGAAGCTGGGCGACAAGGTGGAAGTAAAGCTGGGCCGCACCAATCCGGGCGAGGATTTCGCGGTCTTCTCCTGCCACTTCCAGAATCTGAGCTTCTGCGGCGCGCAGCCGGGCAACCTCGCGGGCGATTACTGGTACAATTGGCCGGTCAGCCAATGGGGCGCGAACGTCCATGTCGACGTGGCGCCCGGCGTCTACGTCCAGGGCGGCGCTTATGAGGTGAACCCGCGCAACCTGGAGAACACCTTCTTCCTCGGCCATTTCAAGGGGGCGACGGGCGTGCTGCTCCCCGCCGAGATCGGCTGGACGCGCGGCGGCGACAAGGGGCATGTCGGATCGTACAAGCTCGGCGGCTGGATCTCGACTGCCGATGGCGACGATCTGGTGCTCGATATCAACCGTCAGCCGCGCGCGGTGACGGGCCTCGCGCCGCTCCAGCGTTCGAGCCGCTACGGCGTGTTTGCCAACGTGCAGCAGCAGCTGACCGGTACGTCGAAGGATGGGCGCGCGCTGAGCGGCTTCAGCATGTTCGCCAATGTCACCTTCGCCGATCGCGCGACCTCGCTGACCGACAACCAGGTGTCGGTGGGTCTGTTCTACAAGGGGCTCGCGCCGAGCCTGCCGGGGGACGTGATCGGCCTGGCGGTCGCGCGCACCAATGTGAACGGGCGGATGGAGGCGGCGGACCGCCTCGCGGGCAAACCGGCGCGCGATGCGGAATATGCGGCGGAGCTTTATTACAGCGTTTCGCCCACCGAATGGCTGGTGGTGCAGCCCAACGTGCAGTGGATCCACCAGCCGGGCGGGGTCCGGGGCGCGAAGGATGTCGGCGTGCTCGGACTGAAGTTCGCGCTGACGTTGTAGGATACGTCTCTAAGCCCCCCAATTCAGGGCAGGGCTATCGCATATGGAAATTTGAGCGTCAGAACTTTCGTACTCGAAAAGTCCTGTGTCCGAGAATCGGCCGCTTTTCGGGCAATGCGAAAATCTCGGAACGAGTGTCTCACGCAGGAAAATTTCATATGCAATTGCCCTGCCCCAAGGAGGAGGGGCGCGAAGGGGGAATCTCACCCCAGCGTCCGCCGCAGCGCGTTGTGCCAGCCCGCGAGCAGCGTGGTGCGATGCCCGGCCTCCATCGCCGGTTCGAAACAGGCCTGGCGCGACCAGATCGCCGAGAGCTCGTCCAGCCCCGACCACAGTCCCACCGCCAGCCCGGCATGGAAGGCCGCGCCGCGCGCCGTCGTTTCCAGATCGTCCGGCCGCTCGACCGCAACATCGAGGATGTCGGCGAGGAACCGGCACAGCCAGTCGTTCGCCGCCATGCCGCCGTCGACGCGGAGCATCGCTGGCCGCACGCCGCCATCCTGCACCATCGCCGCGACGAGGTCGTGGGTCTGGTAGGCCACTGCCTCCAGCGCGGCGCGGGCGAGATGCGCCTGGGTGGCGCTGAGCGTCAGCCCGAAGATTGCGCCGCGCGCCTCGGGATCCCAGTGCGGTGCACCGAGCCCGACGAACGCCGGGACCATGTAGACGCCGTGGCTGTCGGACACGCGCGTCGCCATGTCGTTGGTCTGGCGGGCATGGGTGATCACGCCGATGCCGTCGCGCAGCCATTTGATCGCGGCGCCGGCCACGAAGATCGAGCCTTCCAGCGCATAGGACGTCCGCCCGTTGATGCGGTAGGCGGGGGTGGTGAGCATCCGATGCTCGGAGGCGACCGCCTTCTCCCCGGTGTTGAGCAGCAGGAAGCAGCCGGTTCCGTAGGTGGATTTGGCGGTGCCCGGCGCGAAGCAGCATTGGCCGAACAGCGCCGCCTGCTGGTCGCCCGCCATGCCGGCGATTGGGATCGGCAGGCCGAAAAACTCGGGGTCGGTCATGCCATAGACATTCGCGTTGTCGTGCACCGCGGGCAGCAGCGCCATGGGAATGCCGAACAGCCGGCAGAGCTCGGCGTCCCATTCGCCGGTATGGATGTTGAACAGCGAGGTGCGCGCCGCATTGGTCACATCGGTCGCGTGCACCGCGCCCTTGGTCAGCCGCCACAGCAGGAAGCTGTCGATCGTGCCGAAGGCGAGTTCGCCGCGCTCGGCCCGCGCCCGCGCACCCGGTACATGGTCGAGGATCCAGCCGAGCTTGGTCGCCGAGAAATAGGGATCGACCAGCAGCCCGGAACGCGCCCGCACCTCGGCCTCGACGCCGTCACCCTTGAGCTCGGCGCAGCGCTCGGCGGTGCGGCGGTCCTGCCAGACGATCGCGCGGTGGATCGGCTCGCCGGTGGCGCGGTCCCAGACGAGCGTCGTCTCGCGTTGGTTGGTGATGCCGATCGCGGCGATGCTCGCCACGCCGACGCCGCTCTTGAGCAGCGCCTCGCGCGCGGTGGTCAGCGCGTCGCGCCAGATCGTCTCGGGATCATGCTCGACCCAGCCCTGGTCGGGATAATGCTGTTCGAATTCGGTCTGCGCGGTGGCGACGCGGCGGCCCGCCGAATCGAAGATCACGCTGCGCGTCGAGGTGGTGCCCTGATCGATCGCGAGAATGTGATTCCGGTCCACCAAGCCCCTCCTATGTTCGTTCGGACGCTCGTAGATTTTCGTTCGCGCGTCAACGCTTTCGTTTATGTTCGCTTGATGCTATAAACGAAAAATAGCGAACATGAGGCGAAGCATGGCGGCCGCACATTCCGACGAGCGTTTCGATCTGCTGGTGGTGGGCGGGGGCATCAAC
>JAPJRE010000030.1 GCA_030824725.1 Sphingomonas sp. | reverse complement strand
CATGGTTGGTCGCTGCGACGCCCTTCCCGCCCTCGACCAGCGGCCATACTTCACGACCGTTGTAGTTGATGGGCGAAAGACCCTTGAACACATTGCCTCCACAAAAATTGCCGCGCGACGCTAGCCGTATTGGCTGCGACAAGCGAGTAACAAATCAACTCGGCCCAGTCTCGACCCGGTATCAGCCCAGCGCGCCCGGCCGTCCCATCGCCTGGGAATAGAGCCGCGCATAGGCCGCCACCATCTCGGCCTCGTCGTACAACGCCGCAGCCCGCAGTCGGTTCGCCTCGCCCAGCCGCTTCCGTTCGTCGGGATGCTGCGCCAGGATGTCGAGCCGATCGCGCAGCGACACTTCGGTGCGATCCGCCGAAAGATACTGGTGATTGGGTTCGGACACCATTGCCGCAATATCCCCTACCCGCGGCGCGACAATCGGCAGCCCCGCCGCCATCGCCTCCAGCACCGAGACCGGCGCCTGCTCGCTTTTCGAGGAAAGCGCGAAGATGTCGAACAGCCCCAGATAACGCTGCGGATCGGCGATGAAGCCGGGCAGGAAGACCTGGTCTTCGATCGCCATCGCCTCGGCCTGGTCGAGGATCGCCTGGCGCTCGGGCCCCTCGCCCAGAATCACCAGCTTGAAGCGGGAAGACATGCCCGCGACGGCGCGGACCAGCATCGGCAGGTCCTTCACCGGCCGCAGCCCGGCGAGGCACCCGATGAACACCTCGCCCTTGCGGCGCTTCTCCAGCATCGGCAACAGCGACGGGTCGAGCGGCCCGGTGTAGCGCATGGTCGGAACCCCGTTGGAGATACGGACCAGACGCTCGGCCGGCTGCTTCCAGAATTTGATCGCGACCTGCTCGAGCTTTTCGGAAGGCACCACCAGCGCATTGGCAGCGGGCAGCGCCATGCGGCGGTACATGTTGCGCACGGTGCTCAGCTTCTCGGCCTCGTCGGCGTTGAACCCGTCCTCATGGTGGATGATCGGCGGCAGCCCCTTGCCGAACACCCGCGCCGCCATCACCCCGTCGATCGCGCCCCAGTTATAGGTCAGCACCAGATCGAAGCGGCGCATGAAGCGGGCGATCTGTTCATACCGCTTGACCGAAGGCTTGCCGGTGAGCGGCGGCGGATCGAGTGCGATCTCGTATTTGATGTGGCGGTCGATGGCCTCGCGGGCGCCGAGTTGGTCGGGCATCGCCGAGACGACGGTGTGCCGCGCGCGATCGCCGAATGCGTTCATCAGCTGCACCGCCCGCGCTTCCTTGCCGCCGAGCGCGAAGGTTGAATGAAGATGGAGGATGTGGATCGACATGGGAGCCGGGGTGTAGCGGGCGATTGCGGCGACGTCATCCGTTAGGATGCGGGGCGGTGCAAGACCAACGGCGGAGACCAATGCGCCTATTTGTTACAAAAACGTAACAGATTGGTTCTAGGCGCAGGCCTGCTCTGGGAACGTTCGCAAACCATCTTTCGTCCGATGGGGCGACCGCCCCTGGAGCATGGGTAAAGGGGCAATATCATGAAAACAAAGACGTACCTGCTGGCCGGACTTCCGGTCTTGCTTGCCGGCGCCGTGCCGGTCTTCGCACAGGATACCGCGCCGCAGGACACCACGCAGGAAGCAGCGCCCGCCGACATCGTCGTCACCGCGCAGCGCCGGCCGGAGAATATCCGCGACGTGCCAATCGCCGTTTCGGTGCTGGAGGGTAGCAAGGTTTCCGCCATTGCCAGCGGCGGCGCCGACATCCTGTCGCTCGCCGGCCGCGTGCCGAGCCTCTATGTCGAGAGCTCGAACGGCCGCTACGCACCGCGCCTGTACATTCGCGGCCTCGGCAACGTCGATTTCGATTTCAACGCCTCGCAGCCCGTGTCGGTCGTGCTCGACGACGTCGTGCTTGAGAACGTTTATCTGAAGGGCTTCCCGCTGTTCGACCTGGACTCGGTGGAAGTGCTGAAAGGCCCGCAGGGCACGTTGTTCGGGCGCAACACCCCGGCGGGCGTGGTCAAGATGGACACGCGTCGTCCCGGCAGCACCGCGGAAGGCCGCGCCGAGCTGACCGTGGGCGAACTCGGCACGATCCGCGGCGAGATGGGCGTGACCATCCCCGCCACCGACACGCTGTCGTTCCGCTTCGCCGGCCTGGCCAATCATCGCAACAACTGGGTCGACAACGGCTATACGAAGACCAGCTTCAATCGCGCCGGCCACGACCTCGGCGGTTTCGACGATCTGGCCGGCCGCATCCACGCGCAGTGGAAGCCGGACGAGCGGCTCTCGGTGCTGCTCACGCTGCAGGCGCGCGACTATCGCGGCACCGGCACGCTGAACCGCGCCAACGTGCTGTCAACCGGCTCCAACCAGCTCAACAGCCGCTATGACCGCACGCACGTCTATTATGACGGCGGGCGCAACAATCCGCAGGCGCAGCACACCAAGTCCGAGGCGCTGCACGTCGACTATGACCTGGGCGGTGCGACGCTGACCGGGATCGTGTCGGCCTATCAGGGCGGCAGCTCGGGCCGCGGCGACATCGACGGCGGCGTGCTGGGCACCACCGCCGGCAGCGGCATGATCCCGTTCAATTCGGAAACGGGCACGCTGTCCAGCGATCTCGACCAGCAGACCTACGAGTTGCGCCTCGCCAGCAACGGCGAAGGCCGCTTCGGCTGGCAGATCGGCGCCTTCTACTGGCACGAGAGCTTCAACCTGGTCTCGGCCACCTGGGACGGCACCGGCGGCATCGTGCCGACGATCATCTCGACGCTGGATCAGACCAGCGACAGCTGGTCGGTGTTCGGCCAGCTGCGCTACGACGTCACCGATCGCCTGCGCCTCACCGGCGGCGCCCGCTGGACGCGCGACACGCGCGACCTGGTCGCCGAGCGTACCAAGGGCGCCTATTTCATCGACACGCGCTCGGTCCGCGACGGGCAGCCGAGCTGGGACGTGAGCGCGCTGTATCGCTTAAGCCCGCAGGCGAGCCTGTTCGCCCGCGTGGCTCGGGGCTATCGCGGCCCGTCGATCCAAGGCCGTGTCGCGACCTCGAACGTGCTGACCACGGCGAATTCGGAAACCATCACGTCGTACGAAGCCGGCATCAAGGCGGCGACCGCCGATCGCCGCTATACCGTCAACCTGACCGGCTATCTCTACGAGATCGAGGATCCGCAGTTCACTGCGATCGGCGGCCAGGGCAATTTCAACCAGTTGATCAACGCGCGGCGCGGCAAGGGCCGCGGTGTCGAGCTCGAAGCGACCGCGAACCCGCTGCCGGGCCTGCAGTTCAACGGCGGCGTCTCGTACAACTTCACGCAGATCGCCGATTCGTCGCTGCTGGTGGCACCGTGCGGCGCAGCCTGCACCGTGCGCGATCCGATCGTGCTGGTCGACGGCAAGCGCCGCGCGGCGATCAATGGCAACCCCTTCCCGCAGGCGCCGCGCTGGCTGTTCAACCTCAGCGCGTCCTACACCCATGCGCTGGGCGACGGCAGCAAGCTGTATGCGCAGACCGACTGGGTCGGCCAGGCGAACTTCAACCTGTTCCTGTACGACGCGACCGAGTTCCATGTCGGCACGAACTATGAAGGCGGGGTCCGCTTCGGCTGGCGCTCGCCCTCGGACAAGACCGATGCATTCGTCTTCGCCCGCAACGTTACCGATCGCTCGAACGTGATCGGCGCGATCGACTTCAACAACCTGACGGCATTCGTGAACGAGCCGCGGGTGATCGGTGCGGGACTGGCCTTCCGCTTCTGATCGAGACGACGCCCGCCACCGCATGGGACCCCATGTGGTGGCGGGCGCCAGCATCGCGCGCCGGCCGAAGCTGCCCCTAAGATCCTCCGCCGTACGTGGAGGAGGACCAATCCGGTTCCAGCGTGATGACATCGGCCCAGCCAGCCGCCGGCTAGGCTTCCACGCGGTCTGCAATGGCAGCGTTCTGCGCGCTCCAGAACGCCTCCGCACTGGCGAAATAGAGGACCTCGCAGGACAGGCCGGCGACGATCTCGCCGTCGAACCGGGTGTCCGTCGTCAGAACATTTGGCGCAGATCGCACCGTAAATTAGAGCGTTTTCCGATCAATCTGGATCATATCCGAAGGAACTGAAGTAGTTGGCGCATTCGATGGGCTGGAAGATGTCGACAAGTGCGCCGATGTGGTTCCAGAGTCCGCTGACAGTGCGCTCTCCAGCCTTTCGGAGCATGGCCTTGAGGCTTTTCGATGGGGTTGAAATCGGGGCTGTAGGGCGGGAGGAAGCGCAGCGTCGCGCCGGCCGCCTCGATCCGCTCGCGGACCGCGGGTCGTTTGTGGCTCGACAGATTGTCCATGATGACGATGTCGCCGGGACGCAGTGGGGGCACGAGGAGCTGTGCCACATCGGCTTCGAACCAGTCGCCGTTGATCGGTCCGTCAAGCACCATCGGCGCGACCATGCCGGTCATGCACAGTCCGGCGACCAGCGTGGTGGTCCACTTATCCAAGCCGCGAGCCTGTGCAGACAAACCGAGCCACCTCTCCCACCTACCCTGCGCATCGCATATTCCCTGCTTTGGAAGAACTGAGACGCGCAGCCGCTTGGTGGAGGGAGAGCACAGGAGGGGGCAGCCCGTGGGGAGAGCCCCTCCGCAACCGCGTTCGGTGGCGGTCCCCCTCCCCGTTCCGGAGAGGATCTCAGCCCATCTTCGCGAGCAGTCGCGCGACCCCCGCCACCGCCTCCGGCTCGTCTAGAGTCGGCGCATGGCCCACCCGCGGCACCGTCACCAGCTCGGCGCCCGGCACCCGCGCGACCATCTTCTCCGCCGTCTCGGCGCGCAGGATGTCCGAGCGCTCCCCACGCACCACCAGCAGCGGGCAGCCGGCAAGCGCGTCGATCGTCGGCCACATGTCCGGTCCGGCCTCGTTGCCCGGCACGCGGAACGGCTCGGCGATTTTCATGTCGTAATCGAGCACGATGCGGCCCTGGCTGTTCACTCGGTGGAGCCGCTTGGCCATCGCCAGCCAGTCCTCGATCCGGTAGTCCGGATAGACGTCTCCATTCGCCTCAGCGACACCGCGCGCCGCATGCATCCAGGTCGGGTACCAGACCTGCTTGCCGACATAGGTGCGGATCCGCGCCAGCCCCGCCGGATTCAGCTCCGGCCCGACATCGTTGAGCACCGCGCCCGCCAGCTTGCCCCCGTCGGTCGCGGCCAGCAGCATCGTCACGATGCCGCCCAGCGAGGTGCCCACCGCGACGAACTTCTCGATCTTCAGCTCGGCGAGCAGCGCCTCGACATCCTGAAGATAGACGAGCGGCACATAGCTCATGGGATCCTTGGCATAGGCGCTCTCGCCGCGGCCGCGAAACTCGACGCACAGCACCCGCCAGTCCCCCGAGAAGCGCTCGGCAAGGTCGGCGAAATCGCGTGCGTTACGGGTAAGGCCCGGGAAGCAGAGCAGCGGCGGCCGGTCGGCGCGCCCCGGATAGTCGCGATAATGCAGCCGCAGGCCGTCTTTCGACCACCAAACGCCATCGGAGTAGTTGCGCCGATCACCCATCGCGCCCCATATCGCCGCATGGCCTTCGCTCCGCAACAGGCGATCCTCGCACTCGGGGATGGCTTCTACGATCCGGTGGCGCCCGCGCGCTTCCCCCAGACGATCCTCCGCTTCCGCAACGACCGCGCCGCCGCGAGCGTCGGGCTGGAGGGGCTGAGCGATGCCGAATGGCTTGCCCATTTCGCCCGGTTCGACCCGCTCCAGGGCAGCCTCCCCCAGCCGCTGGCACTGCGCTATCATGGCCACCAGTTCCGCGTGTACAATCCCGAGATCGGCGACGGCCGCGGCTTCCTGTTCGCGCAGATGACCGACGATGCCGGCCGGCTGATGGACCTCGGCACCAAGGGATCGGGCCAGACGCCGTACAGCCGCTTCGGCGACGGGCGGCTGACGCTGAAGGGCGGCGTGCGCGAGATCCTCGCCACCGAGATGCTGGAGGCGCTGGGCGTCGAGACCAGCCGCACCTTCTCGCTGGTCGAGACCGGCGAATCGCTCCATCGCGGCGACGAGCCCTCCCCCACCCGTTCCGCGGTGCTGGTGCGGCTCAACCATGGCCATATCCGCATCGGTGTTTTCCAGCGCCTCGCCTATTTCCAGCACGAGGAAGGGCTGCGGAAGCTCACCGCCTATGTGCTGCGCCATTATTTCGGCGAGGAGGACGGCCCCGACGCGCCGCAGCGGCTGCTCGCCCATGTCGTCGCCCGCACCGCGCGACTGGCCGGCCAGTTCATGGCCGCCGGCTTCGTCCACGGGGTGCTCAACAGCGACAATATCAATGTCACCGGCGAGAGCTTCGACTATGGCCCCTGGCGCTTCGCGCCCAGCTGGGCGGCGAACTTCACCGCCGCCTATTTCGACCAGAACGGCCTCTATGCCTTCGGTCGCCAGCCCGAGGCGATCTATTGGGACGTGATGCAGCTCGCCATTTCGCTGCGCCTGATCGCCGAGGAAGCGCCGCTGATCGCCGCGCTCGAAGGTTTCGCCCCGGCCTATCATCGCGCGGAAGCCAAGGCCGTCCTCTGGCGCCTCGGCGTCCAGCCGCGCGACGACGCGAGCGACCGCGCGCTCACCGAAGCCGTGGAGGTGGCGCTCAACCAGACGGGTACGCTGCTCCACCGTTTCTATTTCGACGCGTTCGGCGGCACCCTGCCCGAACGCTATGGCGCGGAGTTCGCCGAGGTCCGCAGCCGCCTCGGCAACTATCGCCCGCGCAAGGCCCGCGACCACGGCTACTGGCGCGGCGCGCCCTGTTCGATGCTGATCGACGAGGTCGAATCGCTCTGGTCCGCGATCGCGGAGCGGGACGATTGGGCGCCGCTTCATGCAAAGGTGAAGGCCATCCGGGTGATGGGCGAGGCTCTGGCCTAGCGCCGCGAAATCGGGCAAAGCGATCGTAACAGGGGCAACGAACCAGAAAATACAGAAGGCCCATGCCGGACCAGGAACTCCTTTCGACCGAACCCGCAACCGGCGCCGTGCTGTGGCGACACCCGATCGGGGACGCGGACACCGAAGTTGCCATTGCCCGCGCCAGCTGGGCAGCCTGGGCGGCGCGCCCGCTCGCCGTGCGGATCGAGGCGCTCCGCCGCTTCGCCAATGTCGTGCGGCAGCGCGCCGACGCCTTTACCGACCTGCTCGCGCGCGAGACCGGCAAGCCGCTGTGGGAAGCGCGCACCGAGGTCGAGACGGTGATCGCCAAGGTCGACATCTCGGTCACCAGCTATTCGGAGCGGACCGGCCAGCGCCGGATCGAAGCGCCGATGAACACCCGGCTGGCGCTGCGGCACAAGCCGCACGGCGTGCTCGCGGTGCTGGGGCCCTATAACTTCCCGGCGCACCTGCCCAACGGCCATATCGTGCCTGCGCTGCTCGCCGGCAACGCGGTGGTGTTCAAGCCCTCCGAAAAGACGCCCGCCAGCGGCGCCTTCCTCGTCGAGTGCTTCCATGCCGCGGGCATCCCCGAAGGCTGTATCCGCCTGCTGATCGGCGGCCCGAACCAGGGCAAGGCGCTCGCCAGCCACCCGGACATCGACGGGCTGCTGTTCACGGGCTCGGCCAATACCGGCATCGCGATCAATCGCCAGTTCGCGGCGCGGCCCGAGAAGATCCTCGCGCTGGAGATGGGCGGCAACAACCCGATCGTCGTGTGGAATACGCCCGACCTCTATTCGGCCGCGGTGCTGGTGGTGCAGTCGGCTTTCACCACCGCCGGCCAGCGCTGCACCGCCGCGCGCCGGTTGATCGTCGACGAGAAATTGTTCGAGCCGCTGATGGCCGAGCTCAACAAGCTGATCGGCCGGCTGATCATCGGCGAGCCGCATGCCGATCCCCAGCCCTTCATGGGCCCGGTGATCGACAACAACACCGCCGACATGCTGACCGAGAGCTTCCTCACGCTCTCCACCATGGGTGGCCGCCCGCTGCGCCACATGGAGCGGCTGATCGAGAACCGTCCCTTCCTCACCCCCGGCGTGGTCGACATGACCGAGGCGCGGGAAAAGGTGGATGTCGAGCTGTTCGGCCCGATCCTCCAGGTGTTCCGCAAGACGAGCTTCGAGGAGGCGATCGCCGAGGCCAACGACACCCGCTACGGCCTCTCCGCAAGCCTGGTGAGCCAGGATCCGCGGCTCTACGACCAGTTCTGGGCCAACATCCGCGCCGGCATCGTCAACTGGAACAAGCCGACCAACGGCGCCTCGTCCGCGGCGCCGTTCGGCGGCGTGGGATGGTCGGGCAACCATCGCCCCAGCGCCTATTATGCGGCGGACTATTGCGCCTATCCGGTCGTCTCCTCGGAATCCGAGCAGGCGCGCGCGGCGATGGGCGTGGGGCTGCGCGACGCCTGACGCCCCGCGTTAGGCTTTTCGCAACCCTGCCGCTTAACCGCGGTTTCAGTGCCCGGCGTGCAGGATGTCCCCCTTGGGACGGAACGACAGCATGGATTCGGGGCGAACGTCCGCGACAATCTTCAGCCTGACGCACGACCTGCCCGCACCGCGCGCGCCCAGCGCCGCGGCCGCGGACGGGCTCGATGCAGGCCAACTCGCCTGGGGTGGCGAGCTGCTCGACTGCGGCATCCACTGGATCGGCCGGGCGGGCGCGCGGCTGCGCGTCGAGCGTGAACTGGCCGAGGCGAAGCCGATCCGGCTGCACCTCGGGTCCGCCGAACCGCTGATCGGCCGCACGCTCTGGTCCGACGGCAACGAGGCGGGGCTCGCCTTCGACGCACCGGTGGACGTGCTGGGGATGGTCGCGCGCAACCTCGCCCGCCACTGCCGAGCGGCGCCGCCTGCCGCGCATCGAGCTGCGCCACACGGTGGGAGTCCATCGTGGCGGCGAGGTCGAGCAGCTGCGCACCCGCGACATTTCGCAAGGCGGCGTCGGCGTCGAGGCGCGCGGGCTCGGCGTTGACGAGGCGGTGCAGCTGACCTTCGACGGGCTGCGTCCGCTGGAAGGCACGGTGCGCTGGATCACGGGCGAGACCGCCGGCATCGTCTTCACCGAGGAGCTGGGCTGGCAGACGCTGTTCCCCTGGCTCCGCGGCATCCAGCAGGCACCCGCCCCCCAGGCCGGCGGGAGCGATGCCGACGGGTTGCTGCAGGACAAGCTGGCGCTGCGCCTCGACCTGCCCGGGCGGGTGCGCGAGGGCGTCGGCTGGTGGAATTGCCGGATCCACGCGCTCACCGCCCAGCAGGTCGAATTCGAGGCGCGCCAGGGCTTCGCGGCGGGTGCGGCGCTTTGGGTGGCGCTGCCCGAGATCGGCGGCGGCCCGGCCCGGGTCGTGCGGGCGCGGCACGGCCGGACGCTCGCCGAATTCCGCATGCCGCTGCGCGACAGCGACCTGCGCCTGCTCACCGCGAGCCGACGCACCGGCTGAAGCCGCTTGCATCGCCGTTGCCGCACCGCCAATCGGACGCCATGGCACTTCTTCCCATCGCCGAAGCCCAGGCGCGGCTGCTCGCGCTTGCCGTCCCCACGCCGGTCGAGACGGTCCCGCTGGGGCAAGCCGTCGGCCGCTGGGCCGCCGAGCCCGTCATCGCCCGACGCACCCAGCCGGAGACCGACCTTTCGGCGATGGACGGCTATGCGATCCGCTTCGCCGACCTACCCGGACCGTGGCGAGTGATCGGCGAGAGCGCGGCGGGGTCTGGCTTCGCGGGCACGGTCGCACCGGGAGAAGCCGTGCGGATCTTCACCGGCGCGCCGATGCCCGCGGGCGCGAACACGGTGCTCGTCCAGGAAGAGGCTGCACGCGAGGGCGAACAGCTACACCTCGCTGGCGAAGGCCCGTCCTATCTGGGTCGCAACACGCGGCGCCGAGGGCTGGACTTCGCGCAAGGCGACGCGCTGATCGCAGCGGGCGAGCGGCTCACCCCCGCCCGGATCGCGCTGGCGGCGATCGGCGGCCATGCGGCACTGCCCGTCCGCCGCAAGGTCCGCGTCGCTATCGTCGCGACCGGCGACGAGCTGGTGGCACCGGGCATGCCGATCGGGCCCGCCCAGTTGCCCGAATCGAACCGCACGATGCTCGCCGCGCAGCTGGCCGATCTGCCGGTCGAGATCGTCGACCTCGGCATCCTGCCCGACGATCTGGGCGCCCTCACCCATGCCTTCGCCACCGTAGAGGCCGATCTGCTGATCACCAGCGGCGGCGCCTCGGTCGGCGATCACGACCTCGTCCGGCCGGCACTGGAGGCGGCTGGCGCGACGATCGACTTCTGGCGCATCGCGCTCCGACCGGGCAAGCCGATGATGGCGGGCACCCGCGAAGACATGGTCGTGCTGGGCCTGCCGGGCAATCCGGTGTCGGTGTTCGTCACCGCGCTACTGTTCGCCAAGCCCTTGATCGCGCACCGTTCCGGCGCTGCCGATCCGTTCCCGCGCGGGCGCATGGCGATGCTCGGCGAGCCGCTCCCGGCCAATGGCCCGCGCACCGACTATCTTCGCGCCGCGCTGATCGACGGCCGCGTCCATGCCTCGGCGATCCAGGACAGCTCGATGCTCCGCACGCTCGCCCGCAGCACCTGCCTGATCGTGCGCCAGCCGCATGCGCCAGCCGCAACTAGCTCCGACTCGGTGGAAATCCTCGACATCGCTTGACAGCGCCTCGGAACATTGCATAAACGTTCCCAGTCTGTTCTGGACCCCGGAGGATTGGATGCTCACGCGCAAGCAGCACGAGCTGATCTGCTTCATTTCCGACCGTCTTGCCGAGACGGGCGTATCGCCCTCGTTCGAGGAAATGAAGGAGGCGCTCGATCTCAAGTCGAAATCGGGCGTGCACCGCCTGATCAGCGCGCTGGAGGAACGCGAGTTCATCCGCCGCCTGCCCAACCGCGCCCGCGCGCTGGAGGTGCTGCGCATGCCCGAACGCGGCGAGCGCAAGCCTGCAGCCAAGGCGCCCAAGCCGGCGAGCACCGCCGCCGCGCCAGCGTCGCTGCCCGCCCCCGCCAATGACGTGGTGGAGATCCCGCTGCACGGCCGGATCGCCGCGGGGACCCCGATCGAGGCGCTCGAAGGCTCGACCATGCTGCCGGTGCCCGCCGCGCTGCTCGGCGCGGGCGAGCATTATGCGCTCGAAGTCGCGGGCGATTCGATGGTCGAAGCCGGCATCCTCGACGGCGACTATGCGCTGATCCGCCGCACCGAGACCGCACGGGACGGCGAGATCGTCGTCGCGCTGATCGACGATGCGGAGGCGACGCTCAAATATTTCCGCAAGGAAGGCGCGATGGTCCGGCTCGATCCGGCCAATCGCGACTATACGCCCCAGCGCTATCGCCCTGACCAGGTCCGGGTGCAGGGCCGTCTTGCAGGCTTGCTGCGGCGCTATTGATCCGGCGGGACGGGGTCTCGTGATCCCGTCCCTATGCTGGAGCAGGCGCACGACGCGATCACGGGTGCGGGTTACGTGATAGCTCACATGGTTCTTCTTCCGCCTATTCGATCCTTGTGGCAGGCTTCTCGAACGAAAACCGATGAGGAGCGGCGCGATGCGTGGGGCGACAGTGGCAATGCTCGCGGGGCTGCTGGTCTCGGGCGGGGCGAATGCGCAGCAGGCTTCCCCGACTGTTCAGGATGCGGCACCGAGCAATGCGTCCCTCCGGCAGGCGCCGCCGCAGGATGCATCCGCGCCGCGTACTGCCCCCGGGACGTCCGATCCCATCATCGTCACCGGTCGCCCGCTGCCGTCGAAGGACGACATACGCGGAATGATCCGCGCGATCACCCCGCCAGGGCCGCTCGGCGAGCCGCTGCCCCGCTTCAATGACTCGGTATGTTTCGGCAGCATGGGCCTCGATCGGCCGACGCTGATCGCCATCGGCGACAGGCTTGCGGCGGATGCCGAGGAAGCGGGTCTGCGACTGGGCGGCGACCGGTGCAAGCCGAACATCATCATCCTGTTCGTGGATGATGTTAGCGACGAGATCGATCATCTAGTGAAGCGCAAATGGTGGGTGTTCGGCAACCGAAGCCCGTCCGAAATCCGCGGCATTGTCGGCGAGCAGGGCCCGGTGCGGGCGTGGAGCAACAACGAGGTCCGCAGTCGCGACGGCGACCGGATCGATCAGGACGGCTATCTCAGGGTGCCGACGGCCTCGCGGATCGTCGCATCGATCCGCAAGGACATGCTGGCGTCGGTCGTGCTGGTCGAGCGGTCCGCCGTGATCGGCAAGACCCCCAACCAGATTGCGGACTATCTGGCGATGCGCGCGCTGGCCGGGGCCCGCCCGCGGCAGACCGGAGACAAGGATACGATCCTCGCTCTGTTCGAGGCCAAGGCGGGGAACGCCCCCGCCGAGCTTACCACCTTCGATCGCGGCTATCTGCGCGGGCTCTACGCTGGACAAGCCAACGCCTTCGCCCGGAGCACGCAGGGGCAGATCGTGCGCCGCATCCTGCAGCAGAAAGACGCGGAAGTGACGCAGGCGGCAAAGCCGTAGCGCCGGCCTTTGTCGGCGCAGTCCGTGTCGCCCCAATCCGGTCAAGTGCCCCCGCCCCGAGTCGGGGGAAGGGGCCCGCCCGATGCGCCTCGCGCCGCTGCAGACCACTGGTCAGCTAGGGCCGCACCCTCAACGGGAGCATGCGACGAACGGCAACGCGCCTCAAACCGATACGTTCGTCAAAAAAGGTGACGGCGTCGTTCTGGCTGGCGGGACTCGCTCTGCGCGGCGCATGTCGGCAAGCGCATGCGCAGCCCAGGCTGGCGTCCCCCAGGCGGCGGACCGGGTGTCCGGCAGACCGCACAGGGTACCACGAAGCGGCGTGCCGATGTTGCCCTGCGCCGCGCAGTGGCCGAAAGCTTCGCGCAGCGCAGGCCCATTGCTTGCGCGAGGGGCAGAAGAAGGTCCTGCAGACGGCGGGGGGGCACTGCAAGCCGGTGGCCGACTTTGCTCTGACGCAGCGCTCGACGTCCGGTACGCGTAGCGAAGCGCGGCCCCTCCCGCGCTCCTAGCCGCAATCCAAAATCGGGCTTGTCGCCGCGGTTCGTTCCGCCCGCACTACCCTTAGCGTCCCTGCGCCTTCAGGTCCGCTTCGAACGCCTTCTGCGCCGCATCGATGCGCCGCCCCAGTTCGGCCGGATCGACGAACGCCTCCGGGTCACCGGCCGCCAGCTTGGCGCGCTTGGCCGCCAGATCGAACTGCTCGGCATGGAAGCTGAGGAACACATCGGCCTGGGTGGCACGCAGCTTGGCGAAGGTGGCACGGAAATCGGCCGGCGCGGCGTCATAGCCATGGCCGGACGTCAGCGGCTGATCGGCGACGCTCAGGCTGCAGGCGAACAGCACCGTCAGGCTGTCGCCCCCCGAAGCGACGTGCATGGTGAAGCTCGTGCAGCCCTTGGTATGCCCCGGCGTGAGGTGCGCGACCAGCGTGTTGGTGCCGAGGCGGATCTCCTCGCCATCCTTCAGCGGGCCGTCGACCCTCACCGGTGGCGCGGCAATGGTGATGTCCGGCCGATAGTCGGACTTGCCCGCCTCGAGCGCCGGCGTGTCCGCCACGCTCGCCAGCAGCCGCGCGCCGGTCCGGCGCTTGAGCTCGGCAAGCCCGCCCTGATGGTCCCAATGCGCGTGGTTCACCAGCAGGATCTTCACGTCGGAGAGCCTGAAGCCCAGCGTCTCGATGTTCGCGGCGATCAGCGGCGCGCTTTCGGGCATGCCGCCGTCGATCAGAATGTGCCCCTGCGGACTGGTGATCAGATAGGCGGAGACGCCTGCGGTGCCGACATAGTGCACATTGCCCAGGATCCGGAACGGCGGCACCGGCCGGTTCCAGTCGGCGCGAACCTTGGCCCAGTCGGTGGCCTGCGCCATCGCCGGCGAGGACAGGCCAAGTGCTGCGGCTGCAAGCAGAATCCGGATCATTTCAATCTCCCTTGCCGCGAGGCAATGGCGGCTGGACGGTGGGTGGGTCAAGCCAGGGGTGCCGCGCGCCGTCGCGAACGGTGCGCACCGCACCGCCTTGCAACGTGATCGCGACGCCGCCGGTGCGCTTGAGGCTGGACCGGTCGAGCCGCAGCCAGCGCGGATGGCAAGCCAGCGGCAGGCGCCGATCGCTCACCACGATGTCGCTGGCGGCGCAGACCGCAATCAGCTCCCGCCACGCCACCGGATAGGCGCTGCGGGTGGCCGCAACCTTCCAGCGCCGGGCCCCGCGGCCGATCTCGGCCACGCACAGGTCGGGGCTGCACCGCGCATCCGGCCGCTCGCCCAGCGACGCGAGCGCATCGGCCTCCACCCCGCCATTCTCGCCGAGCACCTGCCGTGTGAATTCGCCCGCGCGCTCGCGCAGCAGGGCGAAGCGCCCATCCGCCATGCGCAGCGCGACGTGGCGGCCGTCGCCGGTCACCAGCAGGTCCGGCCCCGGCGTACACAGCGCCCAGATCGCGCCGACGAGCAGCGGCACCAGCCCGGCGCGCCGCACCCACGTCCGCCAGAGGCCCAGCCAGAGACCGCCCAGCACCATCAGCGCGAAGGCGCCGGCCGGCATCACCGGCAGCGCCGCGACCGATCCGGGCGCCTGCGCGACGCTGTGGGCGATCCAGAGCAGCAGCGCCATCGCCTGGCCGGTCAGCCACCAGAAAGGCGCGCCCGCCCCTACCAGATCCGCGACGAGCGCCAGCGCCTCCAGCGGCATCACCACGAAGGTGGTCAGCGGGATCGCCGCGATGTTGGCGATCGCGCCGTACACGCCGCCCTTGTGGAAATGGAACAGCCCGATCGGCATCAGCGCCAGTTCGACGACGATGCCGGTCAACAGCAGCGAGGCGGCACCGCGCGCGACGCGGCGCAGCGGCCCCTCTTCCTGCGGCTCGAACCAGCGGCGGATCCGGGGCGTCTCGTGCAGCGCGACGATCGC
This sequence comes from Sphingomonas sp., assembly GCA_030824725.1. Classification (GTDB taxonomy): domain Bacteria; phylum Pseudomonadota; class Alphaproteobacteria; order Sphingomonadales; family Sphingomonadaceae; genus Sphingomonas. The sequence goes on along the minus strand of JAPJRE010000030.1, from coordinate 3,829 downwards.
GGCAACGGCGGTGAAGCTTAGCTGGAAGCTCGGTCCGGCCAGCGCCTCGGGCCAGAGCAGCAGCACGACCATCGCGCCCGCCGCCACCAGTCGCAGGGTCAGCGCTTCCCGCCCCAGGGTCAGCGCCAGGAGCACCAGCAGCGCGGCGACGCAGGAACGGATCGTCGGCACCTGCCCGCCCGTGAGCCAAGTATAGCCGATCGCCGCCAGCGCGCCTGCGCCCGCTGCCACCAGCGGCAGCCGAACGCGCAGCGCCAGCCAGGGGCTGAGCGCCAGCAGCCGCAGCGCCACCAGCATCGCCGCACCGGTGACGGCGGTCACGTGCAGCCCACTGACGGACAACAGGTGCGCAAGCCCGGCGCGCCGCATCGCCTCGCTGTCCGCCTCGCTGATCGCGCCCTCGTCTCCGGTGGCGAGCGCGCTGGCGATGCCGCCGGCGCTTCCCGGCAGCCGCGACTCGATATGGGCCGAAAGCGCCGCGCGCAGGTCCTGCCCCGCCGTCGGGGCCGGAAGCAGCAGCTTGACCGGGCCCAGCGCCTTGCCCGTCGCACCGAGGCCGTCGAACCAGGCTACCCGCCGGAAATCATAGGCGCCGGGCACCGGAGGCCCCGGCGGCGGCACCAGCCGCGCGCGCAAGACGATGCGCGCACCGGCGGCCAGGCCCGCCGGTGCCGCTACCGCATCGATGTTCACGCGCACCCGGGGCGGCAGATTCGCGCGCCCGGCCGGCGCGAGCACCAGCCGGACCAGCCCGCGGGCCGAAAGCCGGTCCACGCGGAGCACCTCTCCCTCGAAAGAGACCGCGGCGGGCCGCGCCAGCACCGGCGCCGCCACCCGCGCCGCCCGCCACCACATCGCGCCGCATCCGGCCGCGAGCAGCAGCCCGGCCGGGCGGGGCGCGTGCTGCTGGTGGCCGGGCAGCGCCGCCCCGGCGGCCGCCAGCCCGAGCGCCGCCAGCAGCAAGCCGATCCACTGCGGCCGGTCCGCCAGCAAGAACCAGCCGGCGATCCCCCCGCCATAGGCGACGGGCAGCCACAGCGGCAGTTGCCCCCGCTCTGCCTCAAGCCAGCGCTCGATCGCGTCCCGTCCCTTGGGGAATCCCCAGCCCGCCCCCATTTGAAGGCCCGGAAACCCCGTGCTAGGGGCCGCGGCGGCTGAACTGGCCATCGAGACAACAGACTGGGAGCATGCGCGCTTGAGCGCAACACAAGAAACCACCCCCGCCAAGCCCGTCGTCACGCGCTTCGCCCCCTCGCCGACCGGCTTCCTCCATATCGGCGGGGCGCGCACCGCGCTGTTCAACCTGCTGTTCGCCCGCCATCATGGCGGCAAGTTCCTGCTGCGCATCGAGGATACCGATCGCGCCCGCTCCACCCAGCCGGCGATCGAGGCGATCCTCGACGGCCTGCGCTGGCTCGGGCTCGATTGGGACGGCGACGAAGTCTATCAGTTCGCCCGCGCCGCCCGGCACGCCGAAGTCGCGAACGAGATGATCGCGCGTGGCGCCGCCTATCGCTGCTACCTCACCCAGGACGAGCTCGCCGCGATGCGCGCCGAGGCGGAGGCCGCCAAGAAGCCGCTGCGCATCCGCTCGCCGTGGCGCGACCGCACCGATGGCGACCTTTCGGTGCCGCACGTCGTACGACTCAAGGCGCCGACCGAGGGATCGGTGACGATCCGCGACCATGTGCAAGGCGAGGTGACCGTGCAGAACGCCGAGATCGATGATCTCGTGCTGCTGCGCTCGGACGGCACGCCCACCTACATGCTGGCCGTGGTGGTCGACGACAACGACATGGGCGTGACGCACGTGATCCGCGGCGACGACCATCTCAACAACGCGTTCCGCCAGCTGCCGATCTACCAGGCGATGGGCTGGGACGAGCCGGAATATGCCCATATCCCGCTGATCCATGGCGCGGACGGCGCCAAGCTTTCCAAGCGCCACGGCGCACTGGGCGTGGATGCCTATCGCGACGAGCTCGGTCTGCTGCCCGAGGCGGTGTCCAACTATCTCCTCCGGCTCGGCTGGGGGCATGGCGATGACGAGATCATCAGCCGCGAACAGGCGATCGAATGGTTCGATCTGGCAGGCGTCGGCAAGTCACCAAGCCGGTTCGATCTGAAGAAGCTGGAGAACCTGAACGGTCATTACATCCGCCAGTCCGAGGATGATCGCCTCGCCGATCTGGTCGCCGCGCGACTGCCGTTCGAAATCAGCGACTCGCAGGCCGACCTTCTGCGCCGCAGCATGGCCGCGCTGAAGCCGCGTGCCGCCAATCTCCTCGAACTGGCGGACGGTGCAGCCTTTCTTTTTCGCACCCGCCCACTGGAATTGGACGAAGCGGCAAAGGCTCTGCTAGAGGGCGACGCGCGCAGCCTGCTCGCTCAGTTGCACACCGCGCTTGACGGATTGGCAACGTGGGATACGGAGGCGCTCGAAGCGGCGGTACGCACCGTCGCGGATGCAGCGGGCGTGAAGCTCGGCAACCTGGCGCAGCCGCTGCGTGCGGCGTTAACCGGCCGCCGAACTTCTCCGGGTATCTTCGATGTCCTGGCGCTGCTGGGACGGGAGGAAAGCCTCGCCCGCATCGCAGATCAGATGCGTACGCCCGCCTGAAAACGGGTCGAAGGAAAGGACGACAACATGAGCGATACCGCCAAACTGCAGATTGCGGGCAAAGACGTCGAATATAACGTCCTGAAGGGCAGCACTGGCCCGGACGTGGTCGACATCCGCAAGCTCTATGCGCAGACCGGCGCCTTCACCTACGATCCGGGCTTCACCTCGACCGCGAGCTGCGAGTCGGGCCTGACCTTCATCGATGGCGACGAAGGCGTGCTGCTCCACCGCGGCTATCCGATCGGCCAGCTGGCCGAGCAGTCGAGCTTCATGGAAGTCTCGTACCTGCTGCTCAACGGCGAGCTGCCGACGCAGGACGAGCTGACCAAGTTCGAGAATACGATTACGCGCCACACCATGCTGCACGAGCAGCTGGCGACTTTCTATCGCGGCTTCCGTCGTGACGCGCATCCGATGGCGGTGATGTGCGGCGTCGTCGGCGCGCTCTCCGCCTTCTACCACGACTCGACCGACATCACCGATCCCACGCAGCGCATGATCGCGTCGCACCGCCTGATCGCCAAGATGCCGACGATTGCGGCGATGGCGTACAAGTACAGCGTCGGCCAGCCGTTCCTCTATCCGAAGAACGACCTGAGCTACACCGGCAACTTCCTGCGCATGACCTTCGGCGTTCCGGCCGAGGAATATGAAGTGAACCCGGTGGTGGAGAAGGCGCTCGACCGCATCTTCATTCTCCACGCCGATCACGAGCAGAACGCCTCGACCTCGACCGTGCGCCTCGCCGGCTCGTCGGGCGCCAATCCGTTCGCCTGCATCGCGGCCGGCATCGCCTGCCTGTGGGGCCCGGCGCATGGTGGCGCCAACGAAGCGGCGCTCAACATGCTGCACGAGATCGGCCGTCCGGAGCGCATTCCCGAGTTCATCGCCCGCGCGAAGGACAAGAACGATCCGTTCCGCCTGATGGGCTTCGGCCACCGCGTGTACAAGAACTATGATCCGCGCGCGACGGTGATGCAGAAGACCGTGCGCGAAGTGTTCGCCGCGCTCAACGTTTCGGACCCCGTTTTCGAAGTGGCGCTGCAGCTCGAGGAAATGGCGCTCAAGGACGACTATTTCGTCGAGAAGAAGCTGTTCCCGAACGTCGACTTCTATTCGGGCGTGATCCTGTCGGCGATCGGCTTCCCGACGACGATGTTCACCGCGCTGTTCGCCCTGGCCCGCACCGTCGGCTGGGTGGCGCAG
>JAPJRE010000427.1 GCA_030824725.1 Sphingomonas sp. | reverse complement strand
AAATCCAGCAGGTACTCGCCAAGTTTCCCGAGGAAGAGCGTGCGGCGATGGCCGACGAGGGCGGCGTGATCAAGGTCGATTGCGCCTTCTGCTCGAAGCAGTTCCCGGTAGCACTTGCCGATTTCGTTCCGCCGTCGTTGTAAAGCTGTAATCCTCCTATGATATGTCGTCGACGGACGGCGCCGTGGGAGCGGCACCGTCTCCGAACGGGAGTTTAGACGGGTGAACAAACGAGTGGCGTGGATGGCGGTGGCCGGGCTGGCGCTGGCGACGACGGTGGCGTCGGCGCAGCAGCGGCCGGGTGCCGCGGCGGCAGCGGCGCGAAGCATCGACGTGCCGGCGCTGAACATCATCCAGAAGGGCAAATGGGCGGTGCGCGACAGCGAGGGCGGCGAGCGCACGATGTGCGTGCGCGATCCCTACCAGATTCTCCGCCCCGAAAAGGTCACGACGCCCTGCCAGAACGTGGTGATGGAAAGCGCCGCCAGCCGGGCGACGGTGCGCAGCGTCTGCACCGGCCACGGCACGATGCTCACCCGCATCACCACCGATACGCCGCGCCAGGTGACCGTGGAGATGCAGGGCGTGATCGACGGCCAGCCTTTTTCCGAAACCTATGACGCAAAGCGCATCGGCAATTGTTCGTGATCGGCTTGGTTACCATTCGTTAACCTGTTGGGGGTAGAAGGATGGGGACCCTAGGGAGGTGTCTCTCTCTGGTTTGGTTTTCCCATTTCTATCCTTTCCGGCCGTCCCTTCGGGGGCGGCCATTTTTTTGCCGGCCTGAGCGCCTACATGCCGCCGATGACTCAAAGCATTGCCATCGCCCTGGTCTCGGGCGGACTCGATTCCATGGTCTCCGCCGCGCGTGCCCGCGAGGACGGGCACCGCCTGCTGGCGCTCTCGATCGACTATAACCAGCGCCACAAGGTCGAGCTGGACGCCGCCGCCAGGATCGCCGCGCTGCTCGGCGCGGAGCGCCATGTCGTGCTGCCGCTGGACCTGCGCGCCTTTGGCGGCTCCGCGCTCACCGCGGATATCGACGTGCCCAAGACCGGCGTCGGCAGCGACATTCCGGTCACCTATGTGCCGGCGCGCAACACCATCTTCCTCAGCCTGGCGCTGGGCTGGGCCGAGGCGGCGGGCGCGCGCGACCTGTATATCGGCGTCAACGCACTCGATTATTCGGGCTATCCCGATTGCCGGCCCGAGTTCATCGCCGGCTTCGAGAAGCTGGCCGAGCTGGCGACCAAGGCGGGCGTGGAGGGCGAGCCCTTCCGCATCCAAGCGCCGCTGCAGAACATGAGCAAGGCCGATATCGTCCGCGAGGCAGCGCGGCTCGGGCTCGATGCGGGGCTTAGCTGGTCCTGCTATGATCCGACGCCCGAGGGGGTGCATTGCGGGCTGTGCGACAGCTGCCGGCTGCGCTCGCGCGGGTTCGAGGAAGCCGGGCTGCCCGACCCGACCCGCTACGCCACCCACCCATGAGCTACGCCGTCAAGGAGATGTTCCTCACCCTGCAGGGGGAGGGCGTCAATGCCGGCGCGCGGGCGGTGTTCGTCCGATTCGCCGGCTGCAACCTCTGGTCGGGCCGCGAGGAGGATCGCGCGAGCGCGGTGTGCCGCTTCTGCGACACCGATTTCGTCGGGATCGATGGCTTGGGCGGCGGCCGGTTCGCCGATGCCGCGGCGCTGGTGGCGGCGGTGGAGGGCCATTGGGGCCCCGGCCGGGAGAAGCGCTTCGTGGTGCTGACCGGCGGGGAGCCGATGCTCCAGATCGACGATGCGCTGGTCGAGGCGCTCCACGCCCGCGGCTTCCGCATCGCGATCGAGAGCAACGGCACGCTGGCGGTGCATCCCGGCATCGACTGGGTGTGCATCAGCCCCAAGGCGGGGAGCGAGGTGGTGCAGCGGCGCGGCGACGAGCTCAAGCTGGTCTGGCCGCAGCCGGGTACCGACCTGGCGGCGATCGAGGGCTGGGACTTCGCCCATTTCCTGATCCAGCCGATGGACAGCGCCGAGGCCGAGGCGAACACGTGCGCCGCGATCGCGGTGGCGATGGAGCGACCGCGCTGGCGGCTGACGCTGCAGACCCACAAGCTGCTGGGCCTGCGCTGAGCAAAAAAAGGGGTGGCGCGGCGGCCACCCCTTTTTTGTCTCGGCGCAGGTTTGACTCAGCCCAAGGAACCGCACTTGCGCGGCTGGTACTCGCCTTTCCGCCAGCATTTGTCGTTGCCGAACTGCGGCAGCGGGCGCAGGACCGGCCAGACGAAGGTTGCCCGGCGGGTACGGAAATGCTGTTCGCCCCAGGCCTTGAGGCTCTCGCGCAGTTCGCGCATCCGCCGCTGCGCCACGTCGCCCACGGTCCCGCGCGGTGCGTACACCACGTCCTGGCCGATTGAGGCGGTGGTCTGGCAGAAAGACAGCTGACCGGAGACGGTGGAAAAGCTCGAATAGACGCGGGTCGAGAACACGTCGAGCGCGTTCTGCGCGGCCTTCTTCGTCTTCGCGGTTTTTAGGAAATATTTCTCAAGCGTATCATATGCTTTATTGAACTCTTCGTCATGGTCTTTGCGGGCCGCGACATAGTTGTCGTCCGCGAGCAAGGTGGGTTCAAATTTGCACTGCAGCGCAGCAACGTTGAGTGCGGCGCGCAGGCTCCACACCAGCGCGGCGCGGAGCTCCGCGGGGGAGGCGCCCGGCATCGCCTGCGCGATCATGCCCGGCTCGGCGCCGGTGACCGGGGGACCCGACAGATCGACGGGCTTGAAGAAGAATTGTGCCGAGGCCGGTGCCGAAACGCACATTGCCGCCAGGGCAGCCATGCCCAAAGTGATACGCCTACCGAGCATCCCATCCTCTTGATACCGCTATGAGGAATGTTCGTTAGGGCGTTTCGATTCGTCGCCCAAGCCCCTTTTTTCCAAACGCGACGATCCGTGGATGCCGCCCATGGGATCGGGAGAAAGCGACGCCGAAACGAGAAAGGCCGCCCGGTCGCCCGGACGGCCCTTTCGTAGTTCACGCCGAAGCGCGATGATTACATCGCGTTCGAAGCGTTCATCGTGCCGTTGTCGACAACTGCGTTGTCAACCGGAGCAGCGACGTCAACGTTGGTGACCGAAGCGTCGGTGGTGTTTTCCGGAGCCACGACTTCGGTGGTGTTGTTGACGCTGGTGGTCTCGGTGCTGCAAGCCGAGGCCAGGAGGGCCGCACCGGCGATCATCGAACCAGCAACGATCTTCGAAAGGACTGCACGCATGTAATAGCTCCCTAGATAATGGATTTGGACGACGCTTGTACGCCGTTAATACCC
>JAPJRE010000029.1 GCA_030824725.1 Sphingomonas sp. | reverse complement strand
CCCGTGCCGGCAGGAAGGGCCGGGCGGCATCGTGGATCAGGACATGGGTGAAGCCACCGGCGAGCAGCGCCTCCAGCCCGTTCCGCACCGACTCGCGCCGGGTGGTGCCGCCGGTGACGAAGGGCGTGGTGCCCAGTGCGGCTTCGAGCAGCGACTCCTGGCCTTCGCCGATCACGGTCAGCACCGCGTCGATCTTGGGATGGCTGCTCAGCGCGTGATGGGCATAGGCGAGCAGCGGCTTGCCGCCGAGCAGGGCATATTGCTTGGGCACGCTGCCCCCGGCGCGGGTGCCGCTGCCGGCGGCGACGAGGATGGCGGCGGTCCTGAACGCGGTCATGGCGGAGCGCCTAGCGAAGTTTGCGGGGCAGCGGTAGGGCCGCCGAGGGTCGGGCAATGCTATGTCACGGCTGCATGGATTTCCGCGACCTTGCCCTTCGCGCTCGGGATCGCTACATCGCCTGCCTGATTTTCAGGCAGAATTGATGCGCGAACTCGCCCCCATCCAGATCGGCCCCGTGACGGTCGAAGCCCCGGTGCTGCTCGCGCCGATGACCGGCGTTACCGACCTGCCGTTCCGGCGCGCGGTGCGGCGCTTCGGCTCGGGCCTCAACGTCACCGAGATGATCGCCAGCGCCGCCGCGATCCGCGAGACGCGGCAATCGGTGCAGAAGGCGGCCTGGGACCCGATCGAGGAGCCCGTCTCGATGCAGCTGGTCGGCTGCACGCCGCACGAGATGGCCGAAGCGGCCAAGCTCAACGAGGATCGCGGCGCCTCGATCATCGACATCAACATGGGCTGCCCGGTCCGCAAGGTGATTAATGGCGATGCCGGCTCGGCGTTGATGCGCGATCTCGACCATGCCGGCGCGATCATCCGCGCCTGTGTCGATGCGGTGAAGGCGCCGGTGACGGTCAAGATGCGGATGGGCTGGGATCTCGACAGCCTCAACGCCCCCGACCTCGCCAGGATCGCGCAGGATCTCGGCGCCAAGCTGGTGACGGTCCATGGTCGCACCCGCAACCAGATGTATCGCGGCTCGGCCGACTGGCGCTTCGTGCGCCGGGTGAAGGACGCGGTCTCGATCCCGGTGATCGTCAACGGCGACATCTGCTCGGTGGCCGATGCGCGCGAGGCGCTGGCCCAGTCGGGTGCGGATGGCGTGATGATCGGCCGCGGCGCCTATGGCAAGCCGTGGATCCTGCGCCAGGTGATGGACGCGCTGACCGGCAAGGGGGACAAGCCCGAACCGTCGATCGAAGAACAATATCGCGTGATCACCGAGCATTATGTCGAGACGCTTGGCCATTACGGCAACGAGGTCGGCGTCAACATGATGCGCAAGCATCTCGGCTGGTACACCAAGGGGCTGCACGGCTCGGCCGAGTTCCGCAACAAGGTCAACCAGGTCGTCGATCCGGTGAAGGTGCTCGACATGCTGGCGGAGTTCTACGAGCCGTGGCTTTCCCGCGCGGCGGCCTGAAGCGGTTCCGCCCGCAAACCGTCGAAGGACCAAGTTTCGCCGAACTATTCGGCGCGCTGTCGGTAGCAGTGCTCGTGCTCGATCCCGACGGGCGCATCGCCCATGCCAACCCGGCGTGCGAGGTACTGCTCAATCATAGCGAGACCAGCATGGTCGGCCAGCCCTATGACGCGGTGCTGCTGCCGCCCGAGGACTATGCCGATCGCCGCGACGGGCGCGGCTTCGCGGCGTTCGATGCCGAGATCGAGGCAGTGCGTGGTTCGCGGCTGCGGGTCGACTTCCTCGAAAGCCAGGTGCCGGACCATCCCGGCTGGCGGATCGTGACTCTCCACCATGCGCCCCAGGCGCGCAAGATGAACCACGGCCTCGACCGCACCGCCGGCGCGCGCGCGGCGATCGGCGCGGCGGCGATGCTGGGGCACGAGATCAAGAACCCGCTTTCGGGCATCCGCGGCGCGGCCCAGCTGCTCCAGAGCGGCGGCGACCCCGAGACCAATGACGAGCTCACCCGGCTGATCACCACCGAGGTCGATCGCATCGCCGCGCTGATCGACCGGATGCAGGATTTCACCGACACCCGTCCGCTCGATCTCGCGCCCACCAACATTTATCCGCTGCTCGACCATGGCCGTCGCGTGGCGCTGGCGGGCTTCGCGCGCGGGATCGTGATCGAGGAATGGTTCGATCCCTCGCTGCCGCCGGTGCTGGTCGATCGCGACGCGTTCCTGCAGGTGCTGATCAACCTGCTCAAGAACGCCGCCGAGGCGCTCAAGAGTGTGGAACAGCCGCGGATCATCCTGTCGACCGCCTTCCGCCACGGCATGTCGGTCAATGCCGGTCCCGGGCAGCCGCGCCGGCCGCTGCCGATCGAGATCTGCGTGATGGACAACGGCCCCGGCGCCCCTGCCGATATCGCCGAGCATCTGTTCGAGCCGTTCGTCTCGGGCAAGCCGGAGGGCAAGGGGCTGGGGCTGCCGCTCGTCGAGAAACTGGTGCGGGATATGGGCGGGATCGTCCAATATGCCCGCGAACGCGAACCGGAGGTTACGGTGTTCCGCATCCTGTTGCCGCGAGCCTCGGCATGACGCCCGGCTCGGTTCTGGTCGTCGATGACGACGCCGCGATCCGCACCGTGGTTGCCGCCGCGCTCAAGCGCGAGGGGCACCGCGTCGCCACCGCCGCGAGCGTCGCCGAGCTGCGCCGCGCGCTCACCACCGGCGTGCCGGACGTCCTGGTGACGGACGTGGTGCTGCCGGACGGCAACGGGCTGGACGTAGTCTCTGGCCTGATGGCGGAGCATCCTGCACTGCCGGTGATCGTCTTCTCCGCGCAGAACACGTTGGCGACCGCGGTGCGCGCCACCGAAGTCGGCGCCTTCGACTATCTCCCCAAGCCGTTCGACCTCGATGCGCTGACCCATGCGGTGCAGAGCGCGATGGCGCGTGGCCGTCGTCGCCCCGCCGACCAGCCCGACGCCGAGCAGGGCGGGGGCCCCTCGCTGATCGGCCGCTCGCCGGCGATGCAGGAGGTGTACCGGGTGATCGCCCGCGTCGTCTCCAACGACCTTACCGTGCTGATCAGCGGCGAGTCGGGCACCGGCAAGGAGCTGGTCGCCAAGGCGATCCACGATCTGGGGCCCCGCCGCCGTGCGCCGTTCGTCGCGCTCAACATGGCGGCGATCCCGCGCGAGCTGATCGAGGCAGAGCTGTTCGGCCATGAGCGCGGCGCCTTCACCGGCGCGCAGGCCCGGGTTGCCGGCAAGTTCGAGCAGGCCGCGGGCGGCACGCTGTTCCTCGACGAGATCGGCGACATGCCGATGGACGCCCAGACCCGGCTGCTGCGCGTGCTCCAGTCGGGCGAGTTCACCACCGTCGGCGGCGCCCGGACGATCCGTGCCGATGTCCGCATCGTCGCCGCGACGAACAAGGACCTCGCCCAGCTGGTCCAGGTCGGCCAGTTCCGCGAGGATTTGTTCTACCGCCTCAACGTCGTGCCGATCAGCCTGCCGGCCTTGCGCGAACGCCGCCAGGACATTCCGCTGCTCGCCCGCCATTTCCTCGACCGCGCCGCCGAGGACGGGCTGCCGCGCAAGCAGCTCGACAAGGACGCGGTGGCGCTGCTCGAGACCCTCGACTGGCCCGGCAATGTCCGCGAGCTCGAGAACCTGATGCGGCGCATCGCCGCGCTCTCGCGCGACGAGTGGATCGACGCCGCCGCGCTCCGCCGTGCGCTGGGCGATGGCGGCGGCGTGCTGCCGATCGCGCGCGATGCGGGCATCGAAGCGGCGATCCGCGCCCGGCTGGAGCGGATCGCGCTGGAGGAGCCGCGCGCGCTTGACGATGGCACACTCTATGACCGGATCATCGGCGAGGTGGAGCGCCCCCTGATCGAGATGATGCTTGCGCGCCACCAGCAGAACCAGCTCCGCGCCGCCCGGGCGCTCGGCATCAATCGCAACACGCTTCGCAAGCGCCTGGATACGCTGGGAATCATGACGCGCGGCGACGATCCGGCCGGCTGAGCGACGCGGAATGCGCCAGAGCGACGCGCTTTAGTGACAATCTGGCAATAATATGTGTTCTTTTGGCCACAATCCTTGTGTACCAAGGTTGCAATGGTCGCCGTAGCTCCAACGAGTCTCGATAGCCCGCAGGAATGGTCGCGCTCCACCCGGGCGTTCCGGCTGGTCGAGCTTTTCGTGCTGACGCTGGCCGTTGCGACGCCCGTCGTTACCTATTGGTTCGTCCGCCAGCATTCCAACCAGCAGCTGTTCAGCCCCGGCGTCGCCGCCGCGCTGCTGCTCGTGAACCTGCTGCCCTATGTCGCGCTGATCGTGCTGATCGGCCGCCGCATCGCGATCAACCGCACCGCCCACTCGGCACTGGCAGGCGGCGGGCGGTTGCACGTTCGCCTGGTGGCGGTCTTCACCCTGATGGCGAGCGTCCCGATCGTGCTGACGGTCATCGCCGCCTCGGTCATGTTCCAGTCGGGCATCAAGCTGTGGGGTTCCGAGCGGGCGCGGGCAGCGATCGACACCGCGGCGGCACTTTCGAACGAAGGCAAGAAGCTGGTCATCAATCGGTGGAAGCTCGAGGCGAGCACGATGGTGGAGGACATGCTGTCGATCGCGCCGTCCTTGCCGGAGCGTTCCCCGGACTTTCAGAAGTGGTTCCTCAGCCAGCTCTACTACCGCACCTTCAATCAGGGCGTGATCTTCCGGGTGCTGGGTGACGACCGCGTCGAAGCGCTCTATGCTTGGGAGGCGCCTTCGACGGCGGTGTTCGCGCGGCGTGTCTCGCGCAATGTCCTGAAGGTCATGAAGGACGGCGAGAGCGCCATCAATTTCGACTCCGAGGTGATCTGGGTGATTACCCCGATCGACCGCTCGCGAAACCTGTTCCTGTACGTCGGCACGCCGAACAACGTGGAATTCCTCAACCGCCAGAATGTCGCGGCGGACCGGATCGGCCGGGAATATGCGGCGCTGATCGAGCGCTCGCGCGCGCTCCAGCTCCAGTTCAACGCGGTGCTGTTCGGTGTCGCGCTGCTGATCGTCAGCATCGCCACCTGGATTGCCCTGGCGGTGGCGGACCGGCTGGTGCGCCCCGTCGACCAGCTCGTCCAGGCGGCGCGGCAGGTGGCGGATGGCGATCTCGGCGCGCGGGTGCCGACGCCGGAGACGATCGACGAGATCGCCACGCTCGGCATCGCGTTCAACAGCATGACCGAACGCCTGGAGGACCAGACCAGCGCGCTCGTCACCGCCAATGCCCAGCTCGACAGCCGCCGCGCGCTGATCGAGGCGGTGCTTTCCGGCGTCTCGGCGGGGGTCATCGCGATCGGCAGCGACCATCGCGTGCGGCTGATCAATGCCTCCGCCAATGCGCTGCTGCGGCACAAGGCGGAGGATCCCGTCGGCCTGCCGCTGGAGGCGCTCGCGCCGGAGCTGGAGACGATGCTCGCCAGCGGGGAACGTGAGGGCATCGTCCAGGTGGCGGCAGGCGCGGAGGCACGAACGCTGGCGGTGAAGGTGACATCGGACGAAGGCGGGCAGGTGCTCACCTTCGACGACATCACCCAGCAGCTCAACGACCAGCGCCGCGCGGCCTGGGCCGACGTTGCCCGCCGCATCGCGCACGAGATCAAGAACCCGCTGACCCCGATCCAGCTCGCCGCAGAGCGGCTCCAGCGCCGCTATGGCAAGCAGGTCGACCAGAGCGACGGCGTGTTCTCGAGACTTACCGAGACGATCGTCCGCCAGGTCGGCGACCTGCGGCGGATGGTGGACGAATTCTCGTCCTTCGCGCGCATGCCCAAGCCGATGTTCCGGCGCGAGTCGCTGCTCGACATCGCCCGCCAGGCGATGTTCCTGCACGAAGTCGCCCACCCGGCGCTGCGCTTCACCCTCGACGCGCCCGATCCCGCGCCGACCTTGGTCTGCGATCGCCGCCAGATCGGCCAGGCGCTGACCAACATCGTCAAGAACGCCGTGGAGGCGATCGAGGCGCGCGAGGGTGCCGATATGCCGCAGGGCGAGGTGCATCTGACGATCGCGCCCGAGGCGGAGGACAAGCTCGTCCTGACCCTTGCCGACAACGGCGTAGGGTTGCCGGTCGAGCGCGACCGGATCGTCGAGCCCTATATGACGACGCGCAGCCGGGGCACCGGCCTGGGGCTCGCGATCGTCAAGAAGATCGTCGAGGAGCATTGCGGCACGATTGGCTTTGCCGACCGCCCGGGTGGCGGCACGCTCGTGACCCTGTGCTTCGACACCGCGATGCTGGCCAGCGTCGCACTCACCGAAACGCCGGACGACGCGAGCGATGCGCGCCCGGCGATGCTCACCCGAACCGGAAGCAGAATATGAGCCTGGACATTCTCGTCGTCGACGACGAACGAGACATCCGCGAACTGGTAGCGGGCGTGCTGGAGGACGAGGGCTATGCCACCCGCAACGCCGCCGACAGCGATTCCGCGCTGGAAGCGATCGCCGAGCGGCGGCCCAGCCTGGTGCTGCTCGACGTGTGGCTGCAGGGCTCGCGGCTCGACGGGCTGGAACTGCTCGACGAGATCAAGCGGCGCGATCCCTCGATCCCGGTGCTGGTGATCTCGGGCCACGGCAATCTCGATACTGCCGTGGCGGCGATCCGCCGCGGCGCCTCGGACTTCATCGAGAAGCCATTCGAGGCCGAGCGGCTGCTGCTGATGGTCGCCCGCGCGACCGAGACCGAGCGGCTTCGCCGCGAAGTCGCCTCACTCCGCGCGGTGGCGGGGCGGGGGAACGACCTGCAGGGCACCTCGAGCGCGATCAACACGGTCCGCGCGACCCTCAAGCGGGTGGCCTCCACCGGAAGCAGGGTGCTGATCACGGGCGGCGCTGGCGTCGGCAAGGAAGTCGCGGCCCGGCTGCTCCATGGCTGGAGCCAGCGCGCCGATGCGCCGTTCGTCATCGTCAGCGCGGCGCGGATGACGCCCGACCGGGTGGAGGAGGAACTGTTCGGCGTCGAGGAAAGCGGCGACCTGGTGCGCCCGGGCCTGCTCGAACAGGCGCATGGCGGCACGCTGTTCCTCGACGAGATCGCCGACATGCCGGTCGCCACCCAGGCCCGCATCCTGCGCGTGCTGACCGACCAGAGCTTCAGCCGCGTCGGCGGCACCCGTGTGGTGAAGGTGGACGTCCGCGTCGTTTCGGCCACTGCGCGCGACCTGATGGCGGAGATTGCCGCCGGCCGGTTCCGCGAGGATCTTTATTACCGCCTCAACGTGGTGCCGGTGCCGATCCCGGCGCTGACCGATCGCCGCGAAGACATCCCGGCGCTGGTCGAGCATTATGTCGCGCACTACGCCTCCGAGCGGCGCGTGCCGACGCCGGAGATCGCCGCCGACGCGATGGTGGCGCTGCAGAGCTATGACTGGCCGGGCAATGTCCGCCAGTTGCGGAATGTCGTCGAGCGGACCGTGATCCTCGCGCCCGGCGACCGGATTGGCCGTATCGACGTCGACCTGCTGCCCCCCGAGGTGCTCGGCCGCCAGAATGACGGCGGCAGCGGCATGGCCTCGAACGCGATCATGGGCGCCCCGCTCAAGGAAGCGCGCGAGAGCTTCGAGCGCGAGTATCTCCGCGTCCAGATCCGCCGCTTCTCGGGCAACATCTCGCGCACCGCGAGCTTCATCGGGATGGAGCGCTCGGCCCTGCACCGCAAGCTCAAGCTGCTCGGCATCACCGACGCCCGCGACGACTGAGGCCCTATGGACGGAAGCGCCGGAAGGTCCTAGATTGGATCCCGGCGCCAGGGTGGCGCCGACCCTGACGCCGGGAACGGCGCACCGCGGGACAAATCCCGCCAAAAATAAGTGGAGCCACCATATGGCAGAGAAGCAGACTTCGCTTCAGGACCTGTTCCTCAACTCACTGCGCCGGTCGAAGACGCCGGTGACGATGTTCCTCGTCAAGGGCGTCAAGCTCCAGGGGATCGTCACCTGGTTCGACAATTTTTCGGTGCTGCTTCGCCGCGACGGCCAGTCGCAGCTGATCTACAAGCATGCCATTTCCACCATCATGCCCTCGGGCCCGATGGACCTCGCCGCGCTGCTCGATGCCGCCGGCGAATATCAGCACAAGAACCCCGTGCTGCAGGAGATCTTCCTGAACGCGGTCCGCAAGCAGCAGGAAAACGTCACCATGTTCCTGGTGAACGGCGTGATGCTGCAGGGCCAGATCGCCGCGTTCGACCTGTTCTGCATGCTGCTCCAGCGCGAGGGCATGGCCCAGCTGGTCTACAAGCATGCCGTTTCCACCGTGCAGCCCGCGCACCCGCTGAACCTCGCCGAGGAAACCAACGGCGGCGACGAGGATTGATCCTCGCATGAGCACTGGTTTCGAGCGCGACCCCGACGAATTCGCGCGGGGCGCACGCGCGCTCGTCGTCTATCCGGACATGGGCGGAAGCTCGCGCGACGCCGAGGCGCGGCTGGAGGAAACGGCCGGCCTCGCCGCGGCAATCGGCGTCGACGTGGTCGAGCGGGTCGCCGTTCGGCTGCGCCAGCCCAAACCGGGCACGCTGATTGGCTCGGGCCAAGTGGAAGCCCTGGCCGAGACGGTCCGCGACGGCGAGCTTCAGCTCGCGGTGTTCGATGCGGCGCTGACACCGGTGCAGCAGCGCAACCTGGAGACCGCGCTCGGCTGCAAGGTGATCGACCGTACCGGGCTGATCCTCGAAATCTTCGGCGAGCGCGCGCGCACGGCGGAAGGGCGATTGCAGGTCGAACTCGCGCACCTCGACTATCAGGCAGGGAGGCTGGTCCGCAGCTGGACCCACCTCGAGCGCCAGCGCGGCGGCTTCGGCTTTCTCGGCGGCCCGGGCGAGACCCAGATCGAGGCCGACCGTCGACTGATCCGCGACCGCATGGCGCGGCTGCGGCGCGAGCTCGACCAGGTCAGCCGCACCCGCACGCTCCACCGCGACCGGCGCCAGCGTGCGCCCTGGCCGGTAGTCGCGCTCGTCGGCTACACCAATGCCGGCAAGTCGACGCTGTTCAACCGGCTGACCGGCGCCGGGGTGATGGCGGAAAATCTGCTGTTCGCCACGCTCGATCCGACGCTGCGCCAGATCGCGCTGCCGGGGATCGACAAGGCCATCCTGTCGGACACGGTGGGCTTCGTTTCCGAGCTGCCGACCCAGCTGGTCGCCGCCTTCAAGGCGACGCTGGAAGAGGTGGTCTCGGCCGACCTGCTGATCCACGTCCGCGACATCGCCCATCCCGATACCGAGGCGCAGCGCGCCGATGTGGAGAAGGTGCTCCAGGAAATTGGCGTGTCCGAGCAGACGCCGCGCTTCGAGGCGTGGAACAAGCTCGATCTGCTCGACGCGGAGCAGCGCGAGGAAGTCCTGGCGATGGCGGCGCGCCGGACCGACGAGGTGCGGGTGATTTCCGCGCTCACGGGCGAGGGTGTCGATGCGCTGGTCGAGGCGGTCGCTGGACGGCTTACCGAGGGGCATCGCCGATACACGCTGCGGTTGGACCCCGCCGATGGCGCGGGCGCGGCCTGGCTGCACCAGCATGGCGACGTGATCGAGCAGCACATCGAGGACGAGCAGGCGGTGTACGAAGTCCGCATGGCCCCGCGGGATTACGAGCGGTTCGTCACGCGGGGGTAGGGGCGGAACCCCCTCGTCCTGCCTTGAGGCGGCCCTCGGTCCGTCATTCCGGCGAAAGCCGGAATCCATTGGCGCTAGGTTGCGGCTATTGCCGAAAGCGAGAGGCGAATGGATCCCGGCTTTCGCCGGGATGACAACTAAGAAGTTGGGGTGGCCGGGAGGGCTGCCTCATCACCCCCGCTTCACCGCCTGCCACAGCGCTTCCTTGCCCTCCAGGTCGAGACCCAGGAACGCCTCGCCCGCGCGTTCCTCCATCGCCTTGAAACGACGCTCGAACTTACCGTTCGCCGCCCGTAGCGCTGCCTCGGGCTCCACGCCCAGCTTGCGGGCATAGTTCACCACCGCGAAGAGCAGGTCGCCCACCTCTTCGGCGCGGTGGGCGTCATTCTCGGCCGTCTCGACTTCTTCCAGTTCCTCCAGGATCTTCTCCCGCGCGCCCGTCGCATCCGGCCAGTCGAACCCGGTCCGCGCCGCGCGCTTCTGGAGCTTCTCGGCGCGGAGCAGGGCAGGGAGGCCGATCGCGACGCCGTCGAGCGCACTCGACGCGCCCTTGGCGCCGCGCTCCTCGGCCTTGATGGCTTCCCAGAGATGATGCCCGCCCTCGGTCACGTCGCCGAAGATGTGCGGGTGCCGCCGCTCCATCTTGTCGCTGATCGAGGTGACCACGTCCGCCAGCGCGAACTGCCCGGCTTCCTCGGCGATGCGGGCATGGAACACCACCTGGAGCAGCAGGTCGCCCAGCTCGTCCTTCAGTTCGGCGATGTCGCCCCGCTCGATCGCGTCGGCGACCTCATAGGCTTCCTCGATCGTATAGGGCGCGATCGTTGCGAAGGTCTGCGCCACGTCCCACTCGCAGCCGCGTTCGGGATCGCGCAAGCGTTCCATGATGGCGACCAGGCGATCAATGCCGGTGGGGGACGTCATGCAAAAGGCCTCCTGAACGCGGGTGCGGTCAGGAGGCCTTTGAAGGTCGCGCGCGGCTTAGGCAAGCCGCGCAAGGGTCAGTCGAGCCGGCGCCCCAATTCCTTGTTGAAGTAGAGCGCGATCAGCGTGCCGGCTGCGCCCGAAAGCAGGTACAGGCCCGAGGCGATGACCCCCCAATTCGCCGCCAGCAGCAGCGCGGCGAGCGGCGCGAAGCCGGCACCGAACAGCCAGGCGAGGTCCGAGGTTAGCGCGGCGCCGGTATAGCGGGCGCGCTTCGGGAAGTTGCTGGCCACCGCACCCGAGGACTGGCCGAAAGCCAGGCCCAGCAGGATGAAGCCGAGCACCATGAACACCGTCTCACCGGTATTGCCGCGCTCGAGCAGTTGCGGCGCGAACCCCGAATAGGCGGCGATCGCGGCGGCGGTATAGCCGAGCAGCGAGCGGCGGCCGATCCGGTCGGCAAGAATGCCCGAGATCACGATCGCGACCAGGCCGCAGGCGGCGGCGGCGACTTCGATCAGCAGGAAGCGGGTGAGGTCCTCATTGGTGTACAGTGCGATCCACGACAGCGGGAACACCGTGACCATGTGGAACAGCGCGAAGCTCGCGAGCGGTGCGAAGGCGCCGATGATGATGTTGCGCCACTGGGCCTTGATCGTCGCGGTGACGCGCGAGGGGGTCAATTCGCGGCTCTCGAACAGCTTCACATACTCCGGCGCCACGACCATGCGCAGGCGGGCGAACAGCGCGACCACGTTGAGTGCAAAGGCGACGAAGAACGGATAGCGCCAGCCCCAGCTCATGAAATCGGCCGAGTCGAGGGCGCTGACAAAATAGGCGAACAGGCCGCTCGCCACCATCAGTCCAAGCGGCGCGCCGAGCTGTGGCACCATCGCGTACCAGCCACGACGCGAAGGCGGGGCATTCAGCGCCAGCAGCGAGGCGAGGCCGTCCCAGGCGCCGCCCAGCGCGAGGCCCTGCAGGACGCGGAGCGCCGCGAGCAGGATCGCCGACCAGATGCCGACCTGCGCATAGCCGGGCAGGAACGCCATGGTCACGGTCGCCGTGCCGAGCAGGAACAGCGCGAGCGTGAGCTTCGCGCCGCGTCCATGACGGCGATCAATGCGCATGAAGATCTGCGTGCCGATAGGACGGGCGATGAAGGCGAGGGGGAAGAGCGCGAAGGACCAGAGCGTGCCGGTCACGCGATCCATGTAGGGAAACACCAGCGCCGGGAAGACCAGCACCGAAGCGATCGCATAGACGAAGAAGTCGAAAAACTCGGATGTTCGCCCGATGATCACCCCGATCGCGATATCGCCGGGGCTGGTGTGATCCTCACCGTGCGAGGTGTTGATCAGGCGGGCGTCATGTTCGATCTGCGTCGAACCAAGCTGAGCATTGGCCATGGGATATGTCTACCGCAAAGCTTTGGGGAAAGCACCTAGGGAAACTCGCGGGTTGCAGCCATGGGACAAATTGTCCTATTTCGCACCCGCACAACCCCTCCTAACTCGCGGCCGCTATGTTTCGATCCATGACCCCGTTCCGTCGCGCTCTCCGGCCGACGGCCTTGATCGCTACCCTCGCTGCCCCGCTGATCCTCGGCGGATGCGACCTTGTCGTGATGAATCCGTCCGGCGATGTTGCACGGCAGCAGGCCGACCTGATCCTCTGGTCGGTATTTTTGATGCTGCTCATCATCGTGCCGGTGATGATCCTGACGGTGGTTTTCGCGATCAAGTATCGCGCGAGCAACACCGAGTCGGAATATGCTCCGGACTGGGATCACTCGACCCGGATCGAGCTGGTGATCTGGTCGGCCCCGCTGCTGATCATCATCGCGCTCGGCGCGCTGACCTGGCTCACGACGCACCAGCTGGACCCGTATCGGCCGCTGGACCGCATCGCGCCGGGCAAGCCGATCCCGGCGGATCAGAAGCCGCTCGAGATCCAGGTCGTCTCGCTCGACTGGAAGTGGCTGTTCATCTATCCCGAGCAGGGCGTCGCCACGGTCAACGAGCTGGTACTGCCGGCCGATCGCCAGGTGCGCTTCCGCCTCACCTCGTCAAGCGTGATGAACACCTTCTACGTGCCGGCGCTGGCGGGCATGATCTACACGATGCCGGGCATGGAAACGAAGCTCCACGCGGTGATGAACCGCGTCGGCACCTTCGAGGGCCAGAGCGCCAACTATAGCGGCGCCGGCTTCTCCTACATGCATTTCCCGACGCTGTCGGTGGACGCGGCCGGGTTCGACCAGTGGGTCGCGAAGACCAAGGCTTCGGCGAGCGCACTCGACACCGCCCAGTATCTCACGCTCGAAAAGCCGAGCGAAAAGGTGCCGGCGATGCACTTCGGAACGGTCGAGGGCGGCCTGTTCGATCGCATCGTCCAGATGTGCGTGAAGCCTGGCACCGCCTGCGGCCACGGCATGATGCACCATGGTGCGGGTGCCCATGAGGTCGCGCCTGCGGTAAACGATCGTCCGGGCGAAGGCGCCGACGGGGCGCTGATGAAGTCGCCGGACGAGATGAAGACCAGCCCGCACCTGACCCACCCGCACGGCGCTCCCGCCGGCCACAGCGAACCCGGCGCGGATTCGAACCGTAACATGACCCGCAATGACGCGCCGGCCTATCCCGGCCGCGCGGCGGCGGGCGAGGCTTGAGCACTCCCATGTCTGACACTTTGATCAAGATGATCTTCGGTCGGCTCTCCCTCGAGAGCCTGCCGTTGCACGAACCGATCGTCGTCGCGACCTTCTTCGGGGTCGCGCTCGGCGGTATCGCGCTGCTTGGCGCGCTCACTTATTTCCGCCTGTGGGGCTATCTCTGGAAGGAGTGGTTTACCACCGTCGATCACAAGCGCATCGGCATCATGTACATGGTGCTGGGCCTGGTGATGCTGCTGCGCGGCTTCGCCGATGCGATCATGATGCGCGGCCAGCAGGCGATGGCGTTCGGTGCCAACGAGGGCTATCTGAACGCACACCATTATGATCAGGTGTTCACCGCCCACGGCGTGATCATGATCTTCTTCGTGGCGATGCCCTTCGTCACCGGCCTGATGAACTTCGTGGTGCCGCTGCAGATCGGTGCGCGCGACGTCAGCTTCCCGTTCCTGAACAATTTCAGCTTCTGGATGACGGCGGCGGGTGCGGCGCTGGTGATGGCCAGCTTGTTCATCGGCGAGTTCGCGCGGACGGGCTGGCTGGCGATGGCGCCGCTGTCCGGGCTCGACTATTCGCCGGACGTGGGTGTCGACTATTATATCTGGGCCCTGCAGATCGCGGGCGTGGGTACGCTGCTTTCGGGCGTCAACCTGGTCGCCACCATCGTCAAGATGCGCGCGCCGGGCATGGGCCTGATGAAGATGCCGATCTTCACCTGGACCGCGCTCGCCACCAACATCCTGATCGTCGCCGCCTTCCCGGTGCTCACCGCGGTGCTCGCGATGCTCAGCCTCGACCGCTATGTCGGTACGCAGTTCTTCACGAACACCGGCGGCGGCAACCCGATGATGTACGTCAACATGATCTGGATCTGGGGCCACCCGGAAGTCTACATCCTGATCCTGCCGGCGTTCGGCATCTTCTCCGAAGTCACCTCGACCTTCTCGGGCAAGCGCCTGTTCGGCTATACCTCGATGGTCTACGCCGTGCTGGTCATCACCATCCTGTCCTACCTCGTCTGGCTCCATCACTTCTTCACAATGGGTTCGGGCGCGAGCGTGAACAGCTTCTTCGGCATCACCACGATGATCATCTCGATCCCGACCGGTGCCAAGATCTTCAACTGGCTGTTCACCATGTACAAGGGCCGCATCCGCTTCGAACTGCCGATGATGTGGACGGTCGCGTTCATGCTGACCTTCGTGATCGGCGGCATGACGGGCGTGATGCTGGCGGTGCCCCCGGCCGACTTCGTGCTGCACAACTCGCTGTTCCTGGTCGCGCACTTCCACAACGTGATCATCGGCGGTGTGTTGTTCGGCCTGTTCGCCGGCATCAACTACTGGTGGCCCAAGGCCTTCGGCTTCAAGCTCGACAAGAAGTGGGGCCTGGTCTCCTTCTGGTGCTGGGTGGTGGGTTTCTGGGTGGCGTTCACGCCGCTCTACGTCCTCGGCCTGATGGGCGTGACCCGTCGCCTGCGTCACTTCGACGATCCGAGCCTGCAGATCTGGTTCGTGGTCGCCGCGATCGGCGCCGCAATCATCGCCGTCGGCATCGCTGCCTTCCTGCTCCAGATCTTCGTCAGCATCCGCAACCGCGAGGCGCTGCGCGACGACAGCGGTGATCCGTGGAACGCCCGTACGCTGGAATGGGCGACCTCGTCGCCGCCGCCGGCCTACAACTTCGCGTTCTCGCCGGTCATCCACGACCTGGATGCCTGGTACGACATGAAGGCGCGCGGCGCGAAGCGTCCGCTCACCGGCTACCTGCCGATCCACATGCCGAAGAACACCGGCGCCGGCGTCATCCTGGCGGGCTTCTCGCTGGTCGTCGGCTTCGCGATGATCTGGTACATCTGGTGGCTCGCGGCGGCATCGTTCCTGGGCCTGCTGGTCACGGCGATCGCCCATACCTTCAACTATGATCGCGACTTCTACATCACGGCAGAAGAAGTGACCGAAACCGAGAATGCGCGCACGACGGTGCTCGCGCGCCTGGGAGCCTGACGCGATGAGCGCCACGACCGTATCGACGGGCAAGACGCCCGTCTTCTACCAGCTCGAGGAGGAGCATCACGAACCGGGCGGCAGCACGCTGCTCGGATTCTGGATGTACCTGATGAGCGACTGCCTCATCTTCGCGATGCTCTTCGCGGCCTGGGGCGTCTATGGCACCAGCTATGCGGGCGGCCCGACCTCGCACGAACTGTTCAAGCTGCCGCTGGTGGCGGTGAACACGGCGATGCTGCTGTTCTCCTCGATCACCTATGGCTTCGCGATGATCGCCATGCAGGAACAGCGCAAGGGCGCCGTCCAGGCCTGGCTGCTGCTGACCGCGCTGTTCGGCGCCGCCTTTCTCGGCATCGAGCTCTACGAGTTCTCGGAGCTGATCCATGAAGGCGCGGGTCCGTGGCGTTCGGCGTTCCTCTCGTCCTTCTTCACCCTGGTGGGTACCCACGGCCTTCACGTCACCTTCGGCCTGATCTGGCTGTTCACGCTGATGGTGCAGATCGGTCGCAAGGGCCTGATCCCGGCCAATGTCCGTCGCCTGCAGTGCCTTTCGCTGTTCTGGCACTTCCTGGACGTGATCTGGATCGGCGTATTCACCTTCGTCTATCTGTTTGGAGCCATGCGATGAGCGCGCACCCCCACAGCCACGCCGGCCATGACCATGGTCACGGCCACGATCATGGCCATGATGCGCCGCACTCCACCCGCGGCGGCTACATCACCGGCTTCCTGCTCTCGGTCGTCCTCACCGCGATCCCCTTCGGGATCGTGATGGGCGGCTGGATCGCCGACACCCGCGTGGCGGTGGCGATCTGCGCAGGCCTGGCGATGGTCCAGATCGTCGTCCACATGATCTACTTCCTCCACATGAACAGCAAGTCGGAGCAGGGCTGGACCCTGATGGCGCTGGTGTTCACGGCCATCATCATCGTCATCGCGCTCGCGGGCTCGCTGTGGGTGATGTACAACATGAACCTCAACATGATGCCCGGGATGGCTTCCGGCGCTGGCATGTGAGCCGGCCGGCTTCCCGCAACTGGATGGCGATCGCGCTGCTGCCGCTGATCGCCATTCTGCTCGGCCTCGGCATCTGGCAGGTCGAGCGACGCGCCTGGAAGCTGGCATTGATCGACCGGGTAGAGCGGGGACTGGCCACGGCGCCGGTTCCCGCCCCCGGGCCCGCCGAATGGGCGGGCATCGATAGCGAAGCGAGCTATCGCCGCGTCCGCGTTACCGGCACCTATCTTCCCTGTCGGACCAAGCTGGCCCAGGCTGTCACCGAGATCGGGCCCGGCAAATGGGTGATGACCCCGCTGGTCACCGCGCGCGGCTTCACCGTCTTCGTCAATCGCGGCTTCCTGCCGGAGGGGCAGGCATTGCCCGACTGCAAGATGGTGGACCCCAAGCCGGTCAGCATCTCCGGCCTGCTGCGCCTCAGCGAGCCCAAGGGCGGCTTTCTCCGCGCCAATGATCCCGCTGCCGATCGCTGGTATTCGCGCGACGTGATTGCGATGGGGCAGGGGCTACCGCAACTCGCGCCCTATTTCATCGACGCCGATCGCAGTGGTGACGGCTGGCCGCGCGGCGGGATGACCGTCGTCCGCTTTACCAACAACCATCTCGTCTATGCGCTGACCTGGTTTGGCCTGGCGCTGCTGACCGCCTGGTTCGCCTGGCGGGCGGGGCGCGGGCGCGGAGACGCATGACCACGGCGACGCCGGAGGAAGCCGCCCGCCGCAACCTGCTGCTGCTGGTCCAGCTGCGCTGGCTGGCTGTGCTGGGGCAGCTGACCACCATTCTCGGCGTACATCTTCTGTTCGGCGTGCGGCTGCCGCTGGTGCCGATGCTGGCGACGGTGGGCGTGCTGGTGTCGCTCAACCTGGCGATGTACCCGGCGCGTGCGCTGCGTCCCGCGACCAACGCACAGGTGATGGCCGGGCTGCTGGTCGATGTGAGCTGCCTCACCATGCTGCTCTATCTGAGCGGCGGTGCGACCAACCCCTTCGTTTCGCTCTACTTGTTGCAGGTGGTGCTGGGCGCGGTGCTGCTCGAGACCGCCTCCAGCTGGGCGCTCGTCTTCCTCACCAGCGCGGCCTTCGCCTTTCTCGCGGTGGTGCACCGGCCGCTGTCGCTGCCGCCCATGCTCGCGACCTCGCTGTCGGGCGCCTTCCTGTTCGCATTGTGGTTCAACTACACGCTCACCGCGACGCTGATCGTCCAGTTCGTCACCCGGATTGCCCGCAACCTGCGCGATCGCGACGCGCGCCTTGCCGAACTGCGCCAGCGCGCGGCGGAGGAGGAGCATATCGTCCGCATGGGGCTGCTCGCCAGCGGCGCCGCGCACGAGCTCGGCACGCCGCTCGCCTCGATCTCGGTGGCACTCGGCGACTGGCGCGCGGACCGGAAGATCGCAAGGGACCCGCAGCTCAGCGCCGAAGTGTCGGACATGCAGGCCGAAGTCGCGCGCTGCAAATCGATCGTCGCGGGCATCCTGTTCGCAGCCGGCGAGATCAGCGGCGAGGCGCCCGAGCGTACCACGCTGCGTCGTTTCGTCACCGGGCTGGTCGAGGGCTGGCCGCGCAACGACAGCGTGATCCTCGACTATCGCCTGGGCAGCGACCTGCCGATCGTCGCCGATCGCGCGCTCGGTCAATCGGTCATCAACCTGCTCGACAACGCCGTCGAGGCAGGGGCGACGCGCATCCGCCTCTCGATCGCGCAGCGCGACCAAGTGCTGGTGCTGACCGTGCGCGACGATGGCCGCGGCTTCCCCGAAGAGATCCTGCCGCGGATCGGCGATCCCTATAACAGCAGCAAGGGCCGCCAGGGGGCCGGGCTGGGGCTGTTCCTGGCGCACAATGTGCTACGGACACTGGGCGGGACGCTGACGGCGCGAAATTGTGAGGGCGGTGGTGCGGAAGTGATGCTGCGGGTGCCGGAAGCGGCGCTGGCGCTTGAGGAAGAAAGTGAATGACCACGCACAAGCTGCTGATTTTGGAAGATGATGCGGTGTTCGCTCGTACGCTCGGGCGATCGTTCGAACGGCGTGGCTATACCGTGGAAGTGCGCAACGGGCCCGAGGATCTGGAGGCGCTCGCACATAGCTTCGCCCCGGACCGCGCGGTGGTGGACCTGCGGCTTGGCGGGAGCTCCGGGCTGGTCTGTGTCAAGCAACTGCACGATATCGATCCCGCGATGCGGATCGTGGTGCTCACCGGCTTTGCCAGCATCAGCACCGCGGTCGAGGCGGTGAAGCTGGGCGCGACCAACTATCTGATGAAGCCCGCCAATACCGACGATATCGAAGCTGCGTTCGATAAGGTGGAGGGCGATGTCGACACCGCGCTCAAGGCACGTCCGACCTCGATCAAGACATTGGAATGGGAGCATATCCACCAGACGCTGGCGGATACCAACTACAACCTCTCCGAAGCGGCAAGGCGGCTGGGGCTGCATCGTCGCACACTGGCCCGCAAGCTGGACAAGAAGCACCTCTGACGGCACCT